>JAPUEV010000057.1 GCA_027492415.1 Ignavibacteria bacterium | reverse complement strand
AAATGTCTTTTCCGTAATCGCATCCTGCAGCTCATCAATATTAATTTCACCAAACCTGTTTACCTTTAAATAGGTAATGTTGGATCCAAACCTGCTTTTTAAATATTCAGTTGTATCAATAACAGCGGAGTGTTCTATTGAAGTGGTAATAATATGATCTTTTTTGCCTAAGTGATAAAAAGCTGAACCTTTTAAAGCAAAGTTATTTGCTTCTGTTCCGCCGGAAGTAAAATATATCTCTGAGGGCTTTGCGCCGATAAATTCAGCAAACAGGTCACGGGTATCTTCAAGCATTACCTTGGCTTCTCTTCCGGCAGCATGAACAGTTGAAGGATTCCCGTATTTTTCTTTAAGCCATGGGAGCATTGCTTCAGTTACCCGGGGATCAACCGGTGTGGTTGCGGCGTTATCGAGATATATTATGCTCATAGGCAGCAAAGTTACCAGAAAATTCACGGTAGTTCAATTCAATAATATTATGGTATTTGCTTTAGCAAACCGATGTTACAATCTAATTATAATAACAGTAAATTTTCAGCGTGGCACAAAATTATTTTTTAAACTATCTTTGTATTACAATGTACAAAAAAATAATCAAGCCGCTGTTATTTGATTACGACCCTGAAAAAGTTCATAATTATACAATAAACAGGCTTTCCGGCACAGTTTTCCCTGCGTTATTAAAGCTGTTCTTAAGCTACGAAGATAAGAAGCTCAACAGGAAAGTTGGCAGACTTACTTTCCGCAATCCAATTGGGTTAGCTGCCGGGATGGATAAAAATGCAACTGCGCTTGCCGGCTGGGATGCAATGGGTTTTGGCTTTGCCGAAGCAGGCACAGTGACACCTTTGCCGCAGGATGGCAACCCGAAGCCGAGGATGTTCCGTTTGCCGGAATACGGCGCAGTGATAAACAGGCTTGGATTCAATAATGCAGGCGCTGATGAATTTGAAAAGAACCTGGAAATATCGAAAGATAAAATAAGCAGAGATTTTATAGTTGGCGTAAATATTGGAAAGAATAAACATACAGAGCTTGATGACGCTTACCAGGATTATAAGTTCTCATTTGAAAAATGTTTTGAAAGAGCAGATTACTTTACTATAAATGTAAGCTCACCCAATACAGAAGGATTGCGCCAGCTTCAGCAGAAAAAATATCTTGACGAAATATTGAAGCATTTGCAGCAGCTGAACAATGAGCTTGATAAAACATATTCCGATACAGCTAAGGATATTTACCTGAAAATTGCGCCAGACCTGACCGAAGCTGAGCTTGATGATATCCTGCAGGTATCAATTGATAATAACCTTACTGGTATTATTGCAACCAATACAACAATATCCCGTGATACGCTCCCTGAAGGAAATTATGAAAGCGGCGGATTAAGCGGAAAGCCGCTTGAACCGATATCAAACTCAGTTCTGAAATATATTATAAAACACTCATCGGGTAAGCTTGCGGTAATTGCCTGCGGCGGAATATCATCATACGATGATGTTAAGGAAAAGCTAGATCTTGGCGCTTCACTTGTGCAGCTTTATACAGGGCTTATTTATGAAGGCCCCGGGCTGATAAAACGGTTAAAAAAAGAAATTGTAGGTGCTGTTAAATCCTAAGATTGATTAATCAAATGTATCAAACTCAATAATAAAGCTTGTTCCTTTTTTGCCATCAATTGTAAGTTTACCGTCAAGCTGTTCAGTCAGCAGGTTTACAAGCTGTAAGCCCAGCCCTTTCTTGTTTTGTTCCATAATGTTTTCAATGCCAATCCCATTATCCTGTATCTCTAATCTAATATGATTTCCTCTTGAAGCTGCGGAAACATTAATAATACCATCACTTTGGTTATTAAACGCGTATTTAGCAATATTGGTTAACAATTCATTGACTATTATACCTACCGTAGGGAGCAGCTTAACATTTATGGGAATATCATCAAGGTTTGTATTTAGTGAAATATTTTCCAGTTTTGGATACAGATCCATGATCTCATTTATCAATGGGGTTAAATAATCCTTGAATGACAGCTTAAGAAGATTTTCGGAGCGGTAAAGCTTATTATAAAGTACAAGCATTGTATTAAGCCTGCTTTTGGCGTCCTGTAATGATTTAATCGTTTCCTGGTTCTCGATATTGTTGGAATGAATAGAAAGAATGCTCATTACAGTATTAAGATTATTTTTGATCCTGTGATGTACTTCCTTTAATATCAGCTCTTTTTCTTTTAGCAGCCAAGTTATCTTTTCCTGGGATATCTTTTGTTCAGTAATATCCCTCATTACAACCCTGAATATCTGCGAAGACTCGCCAAACTGCAGGAGGTTCAATTCAAGCAATACCCATATTATTTCACCATTTGATTTATTAATGTGAATTTCATAGGATTGCGGTTCTTTCTTTTCCAGCAGTGATTTCTGGTTTTTAAAATAAATTACAAAATCTTCATGTGTTATATATTTTGAAAACGGCTGCTTAACAAGGCTTGCCCGCGGCCTGCCCAAAATATTTGCCGCAGTTAAGTTTGCTTCAAGGATAATGCCTTTATTATCCAGCGTAAGATATCCTACGGGTGCAAGCTCGTAAAGATCAAAATACTTAGCCCTTGAAAGCTCCAGGGAATCCCTGGTTTTCTTCAGCTCGTCATTCTGCATTTCAAGCTCTATCTGGTGTACTCTCAGCTCATGAAATAATTCCCTGACAGTATCGGGAGTTATGTTATCAAAGTTCGCAGTACTTTTATCTTTATATTCATTGAAAAAATCTTCGGCTCTCTTACGGATACTTTTTTTATTGTCTGCATCTCCGGATGTAATTTCTTCGGTTGTTTTCAGTTTTTTATCGAAAGGTGACATAATTTTTGTTTTATTTATAAGATTTATTTTTTAAGTATCTTTTTGTAAAGATATCATTCCGTATTACTAATTATTTTGTTTTCGTTCTGTTGTGGTGATGCCGTAAACATCACCGCTTTCATTTAAAAGTGAAAGTACAGAAATATTTACTTCAATAATTTCCTTTAATTTGGAGATCCTTTTGGTTTTATATGGTTTATGTTCGTCAGCATAAACAAGCTTTTTTAAATTTATTATTTCATTATCCTGTATATCTACGGGCATCAGCTCACGGATATTCATAGAAAGCGCTTCCTTTTCCGTCCAGCCGTACAATTTGCAGGCTGATGGATTCCACGAAATGATCCTGCCGTTCAGATCGCTGGCTATAATTGCGTCCCCGGAATCTTTTACAATAATAGCAAGGTGGCGTATAGCTTCAGTTTCCCGGATAGAGATCCTGGCTTTTTTAATATCAGTTATATCAAAGAATGTAATTACAACTCCTTCAATTACATTATCCATCGTCCTGTAAGGCCTTATTCTCATTACATACCAGACCCCTGAAACCGTCTGTACTTCTGTTTCCAATGGTATCAATGAGCTTAGGACGATCCTGATATCATCTGCTAACTTTGTATAGTTTTCAAGGTTTGATACAATGTGCGAAATTGGCCTTCCGATATCACCCGAGATCAAATTGATCACATTTGTAACAGCAGGCGTAAAGCGCTGTATCTTAAGATCATTATCAATAAAAATTGTTCCGATATCAGTACATGCAAGCAGGTTATTCATATCATTGTAGCTTCTGGAAAGATCTGTAACTTTTTGCTGGAGCTCAGAATTTACGGTTGCCAGCTCTT
>JAPUEV010000056.1 GCA_027492415.1 Ignavibacteria bacterium | reverse complement strand
GTTGTTCTTAATGAACCATCATTGTACATGCCCCATTGCCTGTTAAAAAATTCATCATTGGGCGCATTAGATGTGCCTTTGATACCGGCTGATTCACCTATAAAATCAGGTTCAGAAAAATCTACTTTATTATCTTTAGATAACTTCTCAGCAAGCTCTTTTACATTTACCTCACCTTCACAAAACACAAAATAATCAGTTTCAAACTCATACTTATTATAGAGAGCTGTATTCCTTTTTGAATCTCTTGGGAATAATGCTTTAGTCTTTTTAATATTTATATTCTGTCCGGAAAATAATGTATTAAGTGTGTTTTCGTAGGAAAGGGTACCGGCAAATGAAGCCGCCATTATATCAGTGTTCTTTTTAAGCTTTACAATAATATGATCTGATGCGAACCTGGATTTACCGCTGTTATCCTTTAATGAGACATTGTGTGAAGGAAAAGCAATAAAACCGGTTAACAGCAAAATTGTAAAAATTATTTTCTTCATATTACTATAAATTTATGCTAAAAATGATATTTAATTCCTGCAGAAAGCCTTGTTCCGTCCACCAGGATCCTTGAATAAAGAGGGTTATCCAAACTGTAAATATTCCCGCCTATTGTTATCTGGTCGGAATCAAACCGGTCTTCGGATTCAAAATTTGCTTCTCTGAACTTAAACTCAAAATCCAGAGATAAGTTCCTTTCAATAAAATACTCCAGTCCGGCAAGAACATTCATACTGAAGCCGGGTTTACGTGTAACTGCGCTTGTTTTGTACGGACCAATTGAGCGGGTGCGGTTGCCAAAATAAATTCCGCCACCTCCGCCAATAAATACTTTGAATCGCTCAGAGCTGACAGGTAGGTTCCATTTTAAGCCTGCTTCAAAAGGGATCATATTGTACTCTTCTGTAAACCTTACTGTATTTGCTGCTGAATCATTTTCAAATCTTAATACAAGCTCATCATCTTTTGCTTTCAGGTACTCTGAAGAAATATAAAACAATACATCAAAATTAGAAATATTAGGGTTGTATGTAATTTCTGCGCCGTATCCATAGCCGCCTTTCAGCTCAATGGAAGCATCCCTCACAAATGATATACTTGATTTAATATTATTCTGCAGCTCGGCCGATGAAACATACATACCAAAAACCTGCAAAGTGAATTTTCCGCTGCCGTTATATATGATCTTATCAGGCTGCCTTGTCTGGGAATATAAAAAATATGGGTTCAATAAATAAATTGAACCCATAATAATTGATATAATTAATAAATTCTTTTTCAAGTATTGCTGTTTAGTTGTTATTCAAACATTACCGCAGACAAATTAACTTTTACAGAATTAATATGCAATATTTAATATTATTGCCTGAAAAGCTTTTCCCTGTTATCCACAATTACAGCTTTATCCTTAAGATCAGTTATCCAGTCCTGTACAATGGTTTGTTTTTTCTGGGTTACCAATCCTGTTTTTAGCTTATCATACTCAGCCTGAAATTTCGCCTGGTCAAACGGAGCGATATTCCTCATTTGTACAATATAATAACCGCGGGCAGTTCTTATTGGTTCTGAGAGCTGGCCGTTCTGTAATTTGTAGACAGCATTTGCGAAATCAAAATCTGCACCAATTAAAGGTGATGGGGCAGCAACTGTTACTGTGTCAGCTTTCTGGATCGCGATCTGCGGGTTAATAGATTTTAAGGAGTTGATATCACCTGAGATCTTCGATTTGAGGTCTGCTGCCTGTTGTTTTAATATTTCAAACTTCTTTTCGCTTTTTACAAGCCCCGGAAGCTGCTGTACCTTTAATTCATCGTAAGAATAGAAACCTGCCGGGAATTTTTCGGTAACTACATAAACTGCATATCCTGTCTGGATCTTTTTAGGGTCGCTGATAGTACCTTTTTTCTCTTCAAGTGCAAATTTGGATATGCTTAAATCCTGCCCTGCATTTGGAATATACGCGCCTTTGGTTACAAAGTTAGGTACTTCTATTATCTGCAGGCCAAGTTTTTTAGCTTCCTCGTCAAAATTACCTTTCTTGGATACAAAGGCAAAATCTTCAGCCCTTTTCCTGGCAACATCTTTTGTTCTTGAAGAAGCTTTAACTGTTTTCTTAATATCAGCAAATTTGAATTCCTTGTTCTGTCTGCCGTTTACCCTTATAATGTGATAACCGAACTGGCTTTTTACGGGTCCAACTACCTCGCCGATCTTTGCGGATGTAACTGCATCTTCAAATTCTTTTACCATTGCGCCTTTGCCAAACCAGCCAAGATCTCCGCCTTTGAACTTATTGCTTTCATCACTTGAATTTTCAGCAGCCATCTTGTTGAAATCTTCGCCGCCTTTTATTCTTTGTGCAATCTGCTCAGCTTTAACTTTCGCCGCGCCGGTATCTGTTCCAAATGCTATCAGTATATGCTGTGCATTGCTGTAAGTATCAGTTCCTTCTTTTGTATCAATAAGCCTAACCATGTGGAAACCGTCAGAAGCCCTTATAACATCAGAGATGCTGTCTTTTGCAGCGCTGAAAAGGAATGATGCAACTTCTACGGGAATTTCGTTCGGTTTTAAATAGTTGTTCGCAAACTTTGAGGCCGAGTTATCGTTCACAACTGCAAACGTGGTTGAATCTGCGGCATTAAGCTTCTTCAGGTCTTTTGTTAAAGCCTTCATCATTTTTTCAGTCTGAACCGTATCTTCCATTGTTGCTGCATCTGAGAAGAGAACATATTTCAGCTTTGCAGATTCATCGCGCTTAAAATCATCCTTATGCTTATCATAATAATTCTTCATGTCATCTTCAGTGACCTGGATATTTGCGTCAGGTACAGTGTTTGGATCAAGAAAAACAAAATCAAAAGATGCCTTAATGTTCTCATCTTTAAATTTCTGCATTACCTCGCCTTCGGTTACCCTGACTGTGCCTGAAGCTTCTGTGAAAGGAGAGTCTGTTTCAGGTATTCTTCAACCTGTGACCAGAATTTTGTTACCTCAGGTGTCTTTGTGGTAAGTGCCTGCTGGTAAACAGCCATGTTGAACTGTCCGGTTGAATCAATGAAATTCTTCTTGATCACATCCGGCAAAGTCTGTGGTGAGTTATAAACCCAGTTTAAAATTTCCTGGTTTGTAACCGTAATACCCAGCCTTTTAATTTCCTGCTCAGCAAGTATCTGGGTTACCATCTGGTCCCAAACCTGGTCTCTGATCATTTTTACAACACTTTCATCCGGATCTTCACCGGTCTGCTGTCTTTGCTGTTCAATGGCAAAATTAACCTGGCTTTCATAATCTGCATATTTAATTTCCTGCCCGTTCACAGAACCAAGTTCTGTAACCTGTCCGCCTCTTACACCAAGGTAATCCATGCCCCACTCAAATACTATAGTAGCAAGAAAAGCAACAATTAATATTATCAGAATAATGTGCGTTTTATCGCGCAGCTTATTCATTAAACCCATAAGTAAGTAAACCTCTCTTTATGCGCTGAATCTATGATCAAGCGAAATTTTCTTTGAAAATAATGAAAAAACAAACACAAATATAGTTTTATACTTGCCAATAATCAATGTAAAGATAATACCTTTTTAAATAATTGTTAATTTAATGGAAAAGGGAAGAAATGAGGTGAAATATCAACATAACAAGCAAAATTAAACATTGAACGAGCTTTTAAACTTGATTAAAAACAATCCTTTATGATATTGTCGCGTTCAAT
>JAPUEV010000055.1 GCA_027492415.1 Ignavibacteria bacterium | reverse complement strand
CCTGGAAGCAAATTTCATCAAACCCGTTGAGCCAGAAGCCATATTGCCACCACTCAACAGTAAGTATCCTGTTTGGTGCAGTACCTTCGGTTTTATAGTAAATACCATCTCCTGCAACATTGGAAGTTAACTGAGCGCTGAATGGTGAAATTACATTATTTGTTGAGCCGGTGCTGAGCGGATAAATGCTGGTTGCCGGTACACCCGGACCTAATGATATCCAGCCGCTGCAGCATAACCCGAATTGTGTAAAATCATTTCCGTTATAGTTAAACGTAAACCCTATAGGCATATTGCCAAACACAGAACTGGTACAGCCTCCTGTAATATATGTGCCTGTGGTATGTATGCTGGTAAATGATGATGTTGTTTGTGAAAAAGTATAATCAGTTACAGCATTACTATTTGAATAATCAATATCTATAAATATAAAAAATAAAATAATGATCAGTAGTATTTTTTTCATAAGTACAAACCTTCCTGTAAAAATAATGGAACTAATATTAGTAAATGGCAAAGGCGTTCATGTTTTATGAACGCCTTAATAAAAAGATTAAAGATTAATTATTTTACAACAACCATCTTCTTTACGTCTTTAAACACTACATTTCCGGTTGGTGTGTTAGCGGTAATTTCATAATAATATACACCTGATGCTAATTTTACTGCATCAAAATCTGCAGTATATTCGCCCGGGTCGCTTAAACCATTATAAATTTCCGAAACCATTCTGCCTGTAACATCATACACTCTTAAAACTACATTAGAGCGTTTTGGTATATCAAATTTAATATTTGTAACAGGATTAAACGGATTTGGATAGTTCTGCTTCAATGCAAATACATTCGGAAGTTCATTATTGTTTACTGTAATGCCTGTTGTTCCGGGAACAGTACCTGCAACTGTAGTAGCGGTTTTTAAAACTATGTCATTATCCGGGTCAAATGAAAATGCAGTCGGTGTGCGGTTTGTAGTCCATATCCAAACCTGGTTGTTTGCAGTATTATTTACCCTGAAAACCGAGTCAGCACCGGTTGAAAAGGATACCCTTAATGTTAACGGCATCCTGTGGAATGGAGTATTTGACTGTGTCTGTCTTGCCTGGAAGCCTATATTCCATGTACCGTTTCCGTTGTTGGCAAACTGGTAATAATTTGCATAAACCGGGTGATTAGGCTGTTTAACCCATTCATCTATGAACCATGTAAGGTCCTGTCCGGATACTGTGCTTATTTTTGCAGTAAAGTCATCAGTAACTGAATTCTTATATTTAAAATTAGCTGTATCCATTGCGTAACTGCGCAGGCAGTTAAAGAATACATTAGTATCTGCAAGTACATATCTTAACATATGCAGTACACATGCGCCTTTATTGTAAGTAATTGCGGTGTTAAAAAGTGTATTTACATCCGGAGTTGTTACAGCCCATGAAGGATTATACATTGCCCAGCCCGGGTTGCTTCCTAAATAACCGCTAGCATCACTGTTAATATCACTTTTATATGAAGAATACCCGCTTGTTTTTTCAAGCCAGATTGCTTCTGAGTAAGTTGCAAAGCCTTCATTCAGCCAAATATCAGCCCATGTTCCGCAGGTAATCATATCACCAAACCACTGGTGGGCATATTCATGTGATATCAGGTTTTCACTCCAGCAGTTTTGGCATAATGTTGTTAATGTCTGGTTTTCCATTCCTCCCCACGTAAATCCGGATGAAGGTGCTGTAGTAAATCCGTTCTTTTCAAAACCCATTTCCCCGTACTTCTGGGAAAAATGAGTTGTCATTGGTCCAATTATATTCTGCATTGCAACAGGATTTTCTCCGGCGTTAAAGTAAAATCTCATAGGAACACTATCAGCCGGATTTGATAATTTATGCCAGTATACAATATTTAAATTATAATTTACTTTTCCCGTCATTACAGTCAGGTAAGTTGAAACCGGGTCACGGCTTATCCAGTGATAATATAATGTATCACCTGTAACGGTTGAATCATTCAGTCTGCCGTTGGAACCAAGCTTAACATTAGCCGGTACTTTAATTGTAAGATCAAGTGTTGCCTTATCGCCGGGTTTATCCCAGCATGGGAACCATTTTCTTGCGCCTTCAGGCTCTGCGTCTGTAAACACTCCGCCCGAACCGGTATAAAAAGCGCCATCTGTCACGTTGCTGTGTGAATAGTTTATCAAAACTTCGGTAACTTCACCGGGGTTATACTGCCTGTTAAGTGTGATGGTTAAAATATTTGAAGTATGGGTAAATGATGCGCCGCTTAACCCGACAGAATTAACTGTAATGGAAGTATTAACTGCATTAAGTGTTATTGCGGTAAGCGCAGTATCAACTCTGAACTTCACTTTTACGCTTCCAGTAAATGACTTTGGGTAAGGAGTAATAAAACAGCTTCTGATATCAAGGTTCAGTTTGTAGTCCAGCACATCAAATGTATGTTTAGGGGTATTAGGTGAATCATATTCATAAAAACTTTGCGGCATTGATCTTTTTCTTTCAGAACAAAGCTCACTGCCTTTTTTCATTGGCATTTGAGAAAAAGTGACAGAAGCAAATAAAAGGGTAATTAACAGATAGTATAACCTTGGTTTCATGGCAGTTTTATTAAATTTTGGATGCAAAATTTTTTTAAAAATAACTCTTTTTCAGCCAAAAAACCTATGATTTGTGTCATAATAAATCCGGAATTAAAATGATATTTTTGAACTGTAAGATGGATAGTTTTTTGAGCAATTTTTGATGATTTTGCGGTAAAACCAGTAAAATTATTAAAGGATTTAAGAAGAATATGAAAAAGTTTAATCCCGTAAAAACCGATCCAAACAAAACCAGCCTGTTAGAGGCATTTGATAATTCCTTCCCACAGCGAAATTACCTTATTTCCCACCGTGCCAATGAATTCACCTCAGTTTGCCCGAAAACGGGACAGCCAGATTTTGGTGTGATCACAATTTCATATATTGCCGCAAAAAAATGTGTTGAGCTCAAATCACTGAAATATTACCTGCAGTCGTTCAGAAATGAAGGAATATTTTATGAAAATGTGACCAACAGGATACTTGAAGACCTTGTTGGTTTATTAAAGCCAAAGTGGATGGAAGTAAAAGGCGAGTTTTCCGTCAGAGGCGGAGTTAATTCTACTATTACAGCCAGCTACGGCAAAATAAAAAATGAAAACACTTGATAAAAAAAGCCTTGATAAGCTTATTCAGTCACTTAAAAATGAAGGCTATGTAACAATTGGACCCTTACAAAAAAACGGCGCAATTGTTTATGAAGAAATAAACAGCGTGAAAGATCTGCCAGCCGGTTATACAGATGAACAGGCTGCCGGAAAATACAGGCTTAATAAAACCGATCCGAACTTATTATTCTCTTACAACGTTGGTCCTCAATCATGGAAGAAATTTTTATTCCCCTCCAGGCTTAAACTATGGTCTGCCCAGAAGAACGGCAAAAGCTTTGATATTAAGCATAACGGCGAAGCTCATAAAAAATTTGCGTTCATTGGTGTCCGCTCATGTGAATTAAGCGCTATTCTGATTCAGGATAAAGTGTTTATGAACGGGTCATATACTGATTCCCATTACAAAGCTATAAGGGATAATATTTTTATTGTGGCAGTTAACTGTACAAAAACCGGCGCAACCTGTTTCTGTGCTTCTATGAATACGGGACCCAAAGCGATAAAAGGCTTTGATATAGCCATAA
>JAPUEV010000054.1 GCA_027492415.1 Ignavibacteria bacterium | reverse complement strand
CCTTACTGAGCGAAGCGATGGAAGAATGGTTACTTGCCTCAGTACTTTGCAGTCTCTCCCGCACGGGACTCTGCAAAATAACTGCTTTTATTCCCCTCTTAAGAGGGGTGCCGCGAAGCGGCGGGGTGTGTATTAAACAATTTCAAAACATAAATTAATAACTCAAAGCTCTGCTTTACTACAACATTCTCATAACAGCGATCCTTTCCGTACTCACGCTCATCTGCGTGTGGAATCTCTACATCCTCCGCCGAAAAAATTACCCGGCAATTCCGGATAGCAAGCTACCCTTCGTCTCAGTCCTCATCCCGGCAAGGAACGAAGAACACAACATATCACAAATTGTAAATTCACTGCTTGTGCAGGATTACCCCTCATACGAAGTAATTGTCCTCAACGATAATTCAACAGATAAGACGGGCGAGATACTGGGTGATATAAAGCTCCGCCACCCTGAATTGAACATAATGACCGGCAAACCGCTTGTTAAAGGGTGGACCGGTAAATGCTTTGCATGCAAACAGCTCTACGATGCATCCAAAGGTGAGTACATTTTATTCACCGATGCTGATACTGTGCATAACAAAAATTCATTGCGTGATTCCGTAACAATTGCAATGAACCGCAAAGCGGATATGTTAACACTCTTCCCTGCTATGACAATGGTAAGCTTTGCTGAAAAGCTCATAATGCCTATGCTGTGGTTCACTGTAATGCTGCTTTTGCCGTTTTACTTTGTGGATAAAAAAGGTTTCGTAAAATTCTCAATAGGTATCGGTCCCTTTATGATGTTCAGGCGCTCAGCCTACGCCGAAATTGGGGGACATGATTCTGTCAAAAACGCGATCGTTGAAGATGTATGGCTTGCCCGGAAGATAAAAGAACACAATCTGCAGCTTGTAGTTGCTGACGGGCAACATATGTTAAGTGTACGAATGTACCGCAATTTCGGTGAGATCTGGAGCGGCTTTTCAAAGAACATTTTTGCCGGTTTTGAATTCTCCTCAATTGCCCTGTTTTCTGTGAATATGCTCTACTTATTGCTGTTTATTCTTCCTTTTATGTTATTTTTTATTCAGCTATCTTTGCAATTCAGCCTGAATTTAATGCTGATTTTAACCGCTTTTCAGGTCTTTTTGCTGTATTTCTCGCGTGCGGCTATATCAGCAAGGTTTAAGCTTGGCATCATCTCAACACTTCTGCATCCAATAGGGGCATTATCCGTTCCCGTGATAGCTTTGAACTCCTGGCGGTGGATCAAAGCCGGGCATGGGGCAAAATGGAAAGGCCGCGTTTACAATCCCGCAGAAGATAACAAATAACATAACTCTGAGAACAATTTATTTTTTATGAAAAGAATTTTTATACCGGTTTTATTTTTTATATTAAGCGCATCAATCCTTAAAGCAGAAACAGTTTCATTCACAATGTCAGCTGAAGTGGAGCGCAACACATCCATATCGCTTGATAAGGATTTCATTGCAAGCTATATTAAAGATCTGCAGATATATCCAAAATTCTTCCCCAATATCGTAAGCGTTAACAAGCTTAACGATACTGAAAGCGAGTGGCTCTACAGGGTCGAGGCTCCCCTTGCTACACCGTACAACTTAACATTTATGCTTGAAGATAAATCAACAGGCGATACACTTTTGCTTGAATCAAAGGATAAGACAAAGGATTACCTCTATTGCCAGGGAATACTTACACAGGTAAGCGAAAAAAAGACAAAGATAGCTTTTGTGTTCAAAATATCCATGACCCGCGAAAAAGCAAGCGATATACATTTCCTTGCCGGCGTGCTGGGTGAAAAATTCCTGAGCGAACAGATGAAAAGCAAGCTGGAAGGCGACCTGGAAACCTTTATATCCAAAGCAACAAAAGATATGTACATTGCAAACCGAACTGCAGGCAAATAAAAATTCCGGTAACAGGATATTAAATATCCTTACAGGTATTTTAATTGTTATGTTCCCTGTCGGCTTTTTAATTATGTTCACGGCAACCGGGCAGAATTACCTGTGGACAACAACAATTTTTCTCGGGCTCCAGGCCCTCATTACCTTCATCATCCTTCTTAAATCAGCAGATATTCTCTCAGTAGTAATAACCACGGCAGTGATCTTTATGGCATCATGGTTCATTGAGTATTGGGGTGTAACCACGGGTTTCCCATTTGGTGTTTATTCATACTCGCATGTACTCTCACCGCTTATTGGCGGAGTGCCGCTTGCAATTTCCTTCGCATGGTTCACTGTCACTGCAAGCTCACTGCTTACAGCAAGATACCTGCTTAAAGGATACAGCGAAAGCTCAGCAATACTTGTCGCCTCGGTATTCGTGCTTGCAACAGATATACTGCTGGAGCCGTTCGCCTCTTTTGTAAATAATTTCTGGGTCTGGCAAGGCGGCGCAGTACCTGTACAGAACTTCATAAGCTGGTTTGTAATTGGTATTATTTTCATTTTCACGCTTTCTCATCTTATCAAATGGAACTCTGTTACCCCGGGAAATAAAAGCACGGGTAAAATTCCCCTTATTATTATGGCAATGAACATTATTAATTTTTCTGTGGTTAACATAGCAAACGGATATTATTTCTTAACAATAACAGGTCTTGTAATTTTTACAGTCATCACAGCATCAATCAGGCTATTCAGAACATCAGCTCCATAAATAGATTCTGTTTTTAATTAATCCCCCTCAAGAAAACACGCAGTGTTTTCGCAGTCCCGCTGAAAGCGGGATAGAAATTGAAAAATAACCTTCACATAGCTCCCCTCCTTTTTTAAGGAGGGGAAGAGATAAGCTTCCGCAAGGAAGTTTATCGAGGGGTGGTCACTTGCTCCTGGCTGCTGGTGCAGTTTACTGAGCGAAATGCAGCAAGGGTAGTCAAATTATTTTATTTTAAATTTTAATACAATTAATGCAAACAGAATATTTCATAGTACTTGCCGTAAGCCTTGCTGCTCCGCTGATACTCAGCTTCAGCAAAAAAATGGATTTCTACAAATATCCGTCAAGGCTTGTGCTTTCTATTCTGCTGCCGTTCATCATTTTTACAATATGGGATATCTTCGTAACAGCGCGAGGGCACTGGAGCTTTAACCCGCTGTACACAGTCGGCTTTAAGATTTTCGGATTACCGATAGAAGAAATCCTGTTCTTCATCATTATTCCGTTCTGCGGCCTGTTTACATGGGAAAGCGTAAAATACTTTACCCGCAATATGAATGCGGGAGATGATAAATGAAGGAGTACACAATTCTCGCATTTGTATCTGTAGTAATTGCAGTTTTGTTTGATGTTATTCTGCGCACAAAGCTTCTTGTAAATAAAAAATTCTGGATTTTCTGGTGCGCAATGTTTGTTCTCATTTTTATAGTCAACGGTTACCTCACCTGGCGGCCCATAGTACAATATGGCGAAGGCTTTTACCTGGGCATAAGGATTTTCACAATTCCCGTTGAAGATTTTATTTACGGCTTTTCGCTTATCACTATGAACATTGCTTTATGGGAATTCTTTTCCCGCAAACTAAAAAGATACTGATTATTCTGTAGGCGGCATGGCTTGTCTGATTTAAAATTATTTTGCAGGCGGCATGGCTTGCCTGATTTAAGATTATTTTGTAGGCGGCACGGCTTGCCTGATTTAAAATTATTCTGTAGGCGGCATGGCTTGCCTGATTTAAAATTATTCTGTAGGCGGCATGGCTTGCCTGATTTAAAAT
>JAPUEV010000053.1 GCA_027492415.1 Ignavibacteria bacterium | reverse complement strand
TGCTTTATTTTCTCAGCAAGGGCTAATTGTTTTTCCTGGTAGAATAAATTTGAAATATGAATATATTTATCAACTTGCGCCTTAATGGCATCGTTCATTCTTTTATGCCCGTAACCAAGAACGTTGACGGCAAGTCCCCCGAACATATCGAGGATCTTTTCATTTTTATCAGTATAAAGCCAGCAACCTTCACCCCGCTCGATAACAATATTCAGGCGCTTATAAGTATGAAAAAGATCGTTCTCTTCCTGTTGTTTCAGGTCGTTGATATTCATAATAATCTGATAAAGTGTTAAAGTGTTTTTAGAATTTTATTAAATGCATTGATATTCTTCTGCAACGCAAGGGGGGTAGAATTATTTTTGATTATAAAATCAGCACGCTTTACTTTTTCGCGTTCATCAAGCTGCAGCTTCATTAGATTCAGTACATCGCTTCGTTTAACACCATCGCGTTTGATAATCCGCTTAATACGTATTTTTTTGTTAGCATAAACCAGGATTACATAATTCATTCTTTTATAGCTTCCGGACTCGAACATAATTGCAGCTTCAAAAAATATAATGCGGTCCTTAATTTTGCTTACAAGCCTGTCCATTTCCTGGAATACAAAAGGGTGAACAATGCTGTTCACCCTTTTGATATTTCCTTTACTTTTAAAAATGATCCTTCTGGAATTAACCCGTGAAAGCTTTCCGTTTTCATCCAGAATACCGGAACCGAATTCCTTAACAAGCCTTTCCAGTAGAAGCTTGTTTGTTTTATATAATTCTCTTGCAATTTTATCGGCATAAATTACTTTATAACCAAGCTTTTCAAAATATCCGGCAGCGAGGCTTTTTCCGGAGCCAACACCGCCTGTAATACCTATCTTAAGCTTTTCATTTCGTGGCATAATGCTGTAAATTATTTAGCGTATGCTACAGAGCGTCTTTCCCTGATAACTGTAACCTTTATCTGTCCCGGGTATTCCATTTCGTCCTGTATCCTGGTTGCAATATCAACTGAAAGCTGGTCTGCAAGTGCATCACTAACCTTATCATGCTCAACTATTACCCTTACTTCCCTGCCTGCCTGGATGGCATAGGTTCTGCCCACTCCTTCAAACGACTTGGCGACTTCCTCAAGCTTCTGAAGGCGTTTTACATAACCTTCAACGGATTCGCGTCTTGCACCCGGTCTTGCACCGCTTATCGCATCACAAGCCTGCACAATAACGGCTATAGGAGTTTCCATCTCCATATCTTCATGATGCGCTCCAATTGCATTACATACAACTGGATGTTCTTTATATTTCTTGGCTAGCTCATAACCTAAAATAGCATGTGGTCCTTCAACTTCTCTATCGATTACTTTGCCTATATCATGCAGCAGACCTGCGCGTTTAGCCATAACAGGATCAAGACCAAGCTCTACAGCCATTATTCCGCATAAATGGGCAACTTCAATACTGTGCTGTAGCAGGTTCTGTCCGTAGCTTGTACGGTATTTCATTCTGCCTACATATCGTATCATTTCCGGATGTAAGCCGTGTAATCCGCATTCGATAATTGAATTTTCACCTATGCGTATTATTTCTTCTTCAAGCTCTTTGCGGACCTTATCAACAACTTCTTCAATTCTTGTGGGATGAATACGACCGTCGGATATCAGTCTTTCCATTGCGATCTTAGCGACTTCGCGGCGGAAAGGATCAAACCCTGAAATAGTAATAGCTTCAGGAGTATCATCAACAATAACATCAACACCGGTTGCAGCTTCAAATGCACGGACATTCCTGCCTTCTTTACCAATGATACGGCCTTTTAATTCATCACTTTGTATATTAAGCACACTGACCGTAGTTTCTACTGAATGATCAGCTGCACTTCTCTGGATAGCCTGGACTATAAGATTTCTAGCGAGCTTTTTAGCCTCAAGCTTCATCTCATCACGGATCTCCTTAAGCCTGGTAGCAGCCTGCATTTTTGTTTCTTCAATAAGATTGTTAAGAAGAATGTTTTTGGCCTCTTCGGAAGTAAGACCTGAAATATTTTCAAGCTTGTTATTTTGTTCCAGTATCAGGCTGTCTAGCTTAGTTTCTTTTTCCGATACTGTGGCAATTTTAGAATTGAAATCATTTTCAAGCTTGTTAATGGATTTTTCTTTCTTGGCGTACTCATCCATTCTCTTGCTTAAAACCTCTTCTTTATCCTGAAGCTGTTTTTCGTATGATTTTTGTTTGTTCTTTTTTGCCTGGTAATCGGCATCAAATTCCTGCTTTTTTTTGTACCATTCATCACGTACTTCAAGCAGCTTTTCTTTTTTGATATTTAATGCAGCCTTTTCGCCGTCGGCAATTATTCTTTTTGCCTGTTCCTCTGCGCTGTTTATTTTACCTTTTGTTACCTTGTTCTGCATGAACCAGCCAAGATAAAAAGTCCCCGCGCAGAGTATGACGATCAAAGGTACTAATACATAAATTTCCTGAAGCATATTTTAATTCTCCATAATTCTAACATATGATTTTAGGTTGAAACACTTTGTGAACATTTTAATATAGTTTAATGAATAATTTTAGAAATAAAAAAACCGCACCTAAATCAAACCATAGCGAAAGAGTTATAGATCCCTCTTTCAACACAGTGGGTGAGTGCCGAAATGTCTTTTAACTTCCACTGATCACTTAATTGGGTCAGCTTTCGCTTTCCCGGCGATCTCACAATACTAGATTGTAAGTGAGGCCTGTAATCGACATTAACATCGAGCGTTCTCCCCAATTAAATAGTGTTGGATCTATTTAATTTTTGGCTACGGCTGGTCGGTGCGGTAATTTATATAAACTTTTTTATTTGCAGCAGGTTTATATAACCTGTTTAAAGAACGGATATAACTTAAAAAATCTATTATCAGTAACTTTAGAAAATATATTCAATATTATAAGATAATATTACTTAGTTTAAGTATTACTATCAATATATAAATTGATCTCTTTAACCTGTGAATTTAAACCGTTTATCAATGATTTGTAATTTGAATCCAGGTTAAAGCTTGAATTTTTCTCCCTGTAATAATTCTCTGCTATATTTAACGCAGAAACGATAGCTACCGTAAAATCAGACTGGTTTGGAATATCATTCTGTACTTTATGCATCAAAGTATCTACATATTGAGCACTTTTTTCAAGAAGTTCAACATCATCACCTTTTAATGTGTAATGGTTGTTGAATATTTTGATCCTGATATCCTTAGAGTCCATTAGATTTATTTAAGTTTAAGTTTTACCATTTTTGTAAATCCCGACCATTGTGAAACCTGAAAACAATCAATAATTCTTAGCTAAAATAGAATAAAAATCGCTGCTCCTTAAAATTAAAGAAGCTAAAAATTATTATTTGTTTTCTGTTCGAGATGCGTATCTAACCTTACCATAAGCTCTCTGATCCTGGATTTCAGCTGTGCTTTATCTTCGCCTGAAACTTTATTTTTTCTTTCGTCTAAAAGCTTGTTTTTTAACTCTGTGATTTCTTTATCTTTTACCAAAAGCTCTGAATTACGGTTTGATACCTTTATTTCTGCCTCACTTAATGAATGTTCTAATTCTTTAACCTTTTCTTTAAGTATTTTGTTCTCATCTTTTGACAGGTTGAATTTTTCAACAAGTACCTTAACCTTAGAGAACATCTTCTCCAGTTCACTTTTTAAGCCTGAATCATTTACTTTTAGAATAGAATTATCCATTATTTTGGATTGTTTATACTGC
>JAPUEV010000052.1:616-3753 GCA_027492415.1 Ignavibacteria bacterium | reverse complement strand
AGCTTTCAAAAGGCGCTGTGTATTTCCAGGCAGTAAGGGCATTTTCATTTCCTGCGTCACTTATTCCCTGTCTGCTTGGCGCAATGCTTGCCCTGCTGAATGGCGGGGCGGTTTCATGGTACTTAATGCCGTTCATAGCAATTTCACTTTTATTTCTTCATGCAGGCTCAAATGTTATCAGCGATGTTGATGACTACAGGCACGGTGTTGATGCAAAGGAAACATTAGGCGGCTCAAGGGTTCTGCCTGACGGTTTGCTTACATCAAAGGAAATGTTCCGCTTTGGAATGATACTTTTTGGCTTAGCGGTACTTTTCGGCTTACCGATAATTCTTGACAGGGGAATGATGGTATTATGGCTCGGAATAATCGGAATAGTAGGCGGCTTCTTTTACACTGGCAGACCTATTGGCTATAAATATGTTGCGCTTGGCGATATATTCATTTTTCTTTTATACGGTCCGGCAATTGTAACAGGCACACTTTACGCATTAACAGGCGTGTTCTCTCTGTCAGCTGCGCTGATATCAATTCCGCTGGGATTACTTGTAACCGGAATACTCCAGGCTAACAACCTGCGCGATATTATAAATGACCGCAAAGCGAACATTAAAACACTGGCAACGGTATTTGGCGAAAAGTTCGCAAAGGGCGAATATGTGTTCCTGATAGTTGGCGCGTATATTACTGTTGTTCTGCTTGTTGTTTTCAATGTATTATCATTATGGTCACTGCTTGTATTTTTATCTCTGCCTATTGCATTAAAGAACATGAACATGATAAAAGGCGTAAAGATAGAAGATACCGGAAAAATAGCAATGCTTGACGCATTGACAGCACAGTTAACACTTATGTTCGGTGTGCTGCTTTCAATAAGCATAATAATTACAAAATTTGCAGGGTAAGCTGCAAATTTTCACGCAAAGAAGCTAAGGCGCAAATCATGCGATTTTAAATTTTTAAAGAGACAGCTTAGAACACTGTCTCTTTTTTTTTAAATGGATAAATGGTTTTGTAAATCTCATAAAAGAAAACTAAAAAATGAAAAAGATAAATATTGTTTTACTGCTGTTGTTCATTTTAGCTTCCGCTGTGAGCGTGAATGCGCAGGTAAATAACAAGCGCATTAAGTTCAAAAAGGGAGAAAGCTCAGCAACAATAGAAGGCGGAGTGATAAGGGGCGAACGGGATACTTACCTTGTTGGGGCAAACAAAAACCAATATATGGTAGTTACTGTGATGTCAATTGAAAACAATGCGGTTTTCCAGCTAGTTGACAGGGAAACCGGCTATTATTTATCAGGTGCAGGAGATTATGATGACGCAATGAGATGGGAAGGATACCTGCCTTCAACAGGTGATTATGAAATCATTGTAGGCGGCACAAGGGGCAATGCTGAATATACACTAAAAGTATTTATTGAGTAGAAAAAAGTAAAAGTGAACAAATAAAAAGGGGCTATTAGCCCCTTTTTATTTATGTTAAGCTCTAAATTCAATAAATGGCACTTGTTATTTCACCAAGACCATTTTCTTTGTCTGAATAAAGCTTTCTGATTGGAGTGTATAAAAATATATTCCGCTTGCAAGACCTGATGCATCGAAATCGTAATTATAGGAGCCTGCCGAAAGCCTGCCGCTGAAAAGTGCCGCAGTTTCTCTTCCGGATATATCAAAAACCTTAAGAGTAACATTGCCTGCTTTTGGAATGCTGAAATTAATATTGGTAACCGGGTTGAACGGGTTGGGGTAGTTTTGTTTTAGTTCAAAATCCACCGGAATAGTTGTACTGATCTGCTGAATGCCGATACCCCCGTTCACTGTTTTCAATATCCTGCCATTGTTGCCAACAACGAAGCCAATGTTCGCATCAACCATTGTTATTCCCCTCAGGTATGATGTTGTATCGCCTGAAGGCTGGGTTTCCCAGGTTGTACCGCTGTTGGTAGTTCTTCTAATCTTACCTTCGGGACCCGCACCATATACAGTTGAAGAATTAAGAATTGAAAGCCCGTTGAGGCCTGCTGTATTTCCGGGAGATGTAACCGCTGTCCAGTTTAAGCCGCCGTTGGTTGTGCGTTTAACTTCTTCAAAAAGTCCGAGGGTTGTAAAATAACCGTTGTTATTATCAGCAAACACCATACTGCTGATAAAATTATTTGTTCCTGTAATCTGCTGAACCCAGTTGGCGCCGCTGTTAGTAGTTTTATAAACAGAGCCTCCAACCCCTGCGGCAATTACTGTTGAAGCATTAAAAACTTTGATAACAAAAAGGTCAGAGGTTGAGATATCGAATTTCGTCCAGTTAACCCCCCCGTTTGTTGTCCTGGATACATCACCATCAGCACCGCAGACATAACCGGTATTGTTATCAGCAAAATCCAGGTCATTGGTACTTGTCATATTGACCACGCCCAGCGAAACCCAGTTAACCCCGCCATTGGTGGTCTTTAGGAAAGTATTCAGGCTACCGATTATGAAGCCGTTTGCTGCGGATGTAAATTTTACATCAAAAAGAGTTTGCGTGGTGGCTGAGCTTTGTGTGCTCCATGAGCTTCCCCCATTGGAAGTAAATAGTATTTTTCCGTTTGCCCCGACAACCCACCCGGTATTTGCATTGATAAAATACGATGAGTAAAGATTTTCGGTGGTGCCGGATGTTTGCGGCTGCCAGTCAGCTTTTAATACCGCTGAGGAAAAAATAAATACCTGTAAAACAATAAATAAACGTAAAATCATGGCTGCTCTCCTTTTAGTTTGTACAAATTACATAAATCTGAGTGAAGTTTCAATAATGATCTAAAAAAAAGACAGATCCAACAGTCCTGTCTTTATTTGCTCAGCCTCAAGGGGTTGGGTAACAGCCTGAGGTTGTTTTGCAGTTAACAAATTTTCGAATCCGGTAGCTACTTCACAAGCACCATCTTCATTGTCTTTGTGAATTTTTCGCCTTCACCTACTGCGTAAATCCGGTAAAAATACACACCGCTGGATAAATTTGAGCCGTCGAAATCGATAGTGTAATAATCCGCCGTGCGTGTTTCATCCAGTAAAGTAATTACTTCTCTTCCTGTTATATCATAAACTTTAATGTTGACCCGCCCGTTAACTGGAATTTCGAAATTAATTTTGCTTTT
>JAPUEV010000052.1:0-581 GCA_027492415.1 Ignavibacteria bacterium | reverse complement strand
ACGTTTGTCCCAAGATCAAAATATTCATAGTTACCGTTGAAATCCATTTGTTTCAGCCTGTATTTATATGTTCCCGCGTTAAGCTTTTCATCTTTGAATAAATAGCCATTTGACGTATTAGATGTTCCATGCCCTTCTACAAATGAAATTTCTTTCCAGATATTTTCATCAACCCGAAATCTCTCAATCCGAAATCCGAAATTATTGAACTCCCATTCAGTTACCCACATAAGAGTTACGCTTCGTGTATTTATGGAGTATGTAAAAGAAGAAAGGCTTACCGGAAGCGGTCCGCTGCAAATGGTGCCGCCGCCGGAATATGTACCGTTAATCAGAATATTATTTGCGCACTCATCGGCACCTGTACCTATATTTATGCTTGTGCCGGCATCATAGGTGATAGTGCTTGTAGTTTGTCCATACGTTGTATGAATTGACCATCCAAACAAAATGACGGCGGATATTATAAATAATTTCATTTTTTAGACCTCCCCTAAATCCCCTCCTTGGTAAGGAGGGGACTTGGGTTGTTTTTATTTTGTAACTGATTTAATTTCTTTTAAATCTGTATTATTTTTTCT
>JAPUEV010000051.1 GCA_027492415.1 Ignavibacteria bacterium | reverse complement strand
AGTGACCTGATATTATAGTCAGCAGGCAGGGTAAGCTGTACCCAGTTATTGCCGCTGTTTGTTGTCCTGTAAAGCCTCCCGAAGACGCTGCATGTATAACCAAGGTTTTCATTGACAAAATACATTTCATTAATATATTGGTTTACGCTTGCACCGGCTATCCAGCTCTGGCCGCCATTAGTTGTTCTGAAAAAGTTCTGTCCGCTCGAGTTTGAGCCGGCAAATCCGGTGTTATTGTTTATAAAGTGGATGCTTGTCATTGCAAGAGCCGAGCTTATGGTTTGCTCAGTCCATGTTAAGCCGCCATTAGTAGTTTTCTTTATCAGTGCGCCGGCAGGTGAGTTTTTATACCCGGAAACATATGCTGTTAACGAATCAGTAAAACATATATCAGCATAGTATGCGTTAACGGTTGAATCAACCTGCAGCCAGTTATTACCTGCATTTGTTGTTTTTAATGTTTTAGCGTTTGATGTAACAAGATACCCGGTATTGCCGGAGGTGAAAAATATACTGCGGAAGGAAGAGGGGTAACCGGTGATGACCGGGGAGTAATTTGCACCGCCATTTGTTGTTTTATAAAGCAGCCCCGAGCTCATTGCCGCCTGGTAACCGGTATTTGCATTGCTGAAATAAACAGGACCCCCAAAGCTGATAGAGCTGAGCTTTACCCAGTTTGTGCCGCCGTTTGTTGTTTTGATCACACTGTTAAGTGATGATGCATATCCTGTGTTATCATCTATAAAGTTGGAATAATATATTTCATTGTTAATACCCTCAAACATCTGCAGCCAGTTTGTGCCGCCATTTGTTGAGCGGGTTACAGTACCAAACGCACCGGATAGAAAAATATCGTTTGTACCAAGGGGGTGAATAGAATATAAGCTGTTAAAGTATGTTTCTGGCGGATAGGTTACAGACCAGTTAAGGCCGCCATCGGTACTTTTTCCAACAGCTCCTCCCTGGCCACATGCAAAAACTGTTGAGGCAGAAAGATATCTGACCATAAATATATCATACATTCCGCTGACTGTGACCGGGTTCCAGTTTGTACCCCCGTCAGAGGTGCGGAGCATCAGTCCGTTCCTTCCCGCGGAGATACCGTTGAGCGAATCAGAAAAACATATTGTTAACAGGTCACCTGATATTACTGCCTGTGTAACCCAGTTCAATCCGCCATTGGTTGATTTTGTTATTCCCGTGGAGCCCGCTGCGTATATTGCTGCCGGTGTTGCCATCCATACACTTACATTATAACTTATACTGGTCGGAATTGAGACCCAGCTTACGCCCCCGTTTGTAGTTTTTAAAATATCAGCTGACTGGTGGGCAGCAACCCCGGTAAGAGAATTTATGAAGTTAATTGAGCGGGGACCGTACTGCAAACCCAGGTTCAGCTCTCCCCAGTTCAGGCCTCCATTGGTTGTTTTATACATAAGGCATGAAAACTGTCCCGCTCCAAGATAACCGGTAGAAGCATCTGTAAAATAAACCGATTGTATTATTTCTGATGTTGCAATTGTGATACGGCTCCAGCTTACGCCAGTATTCGTAGTTCTGTAAAGCTCGCCGTTAACACCACCCATAAAGCCTGTGCTGCTGTTCAGGAAGTATACAGTATTCATATCATAGCCGGTTGGCTTTGGATTTTGCCAAACCCAGCTTGGCTGGCTGTAAATCATACTGACAGAGAAGAAGGAAATTCCAACCAGAAGAAGTTTAATCTTATTCATATTATTTTTATTTATAGAACTAATTTGCCTGTGATAGAACCTGATTGCTTCTGATAAAAGCCAATCCTGGCTGCATTTTAACTGATTGCGTAACTGCTTTATTGCAAGATGTGTTTCCGGCTTAAGCCTGTATCCTTTTGCAATAGTAGATCTGTTTTTAATCTTTTTCAAAAATTTCAGTCATATAATTTAAAGTGATACAAACATATAAATTGTGCACACTATTAAGCAAAGAAATTTAAGTTCTCAGCTAACCGGATAAAATATTAATCTGAAGCAAATATTTGCATTTTAATTAAATTATTGCAATTTTTGCTAAAATTAACTAACCGCAATATTATGAGATCTGGCTTGTTCAGGATATTAAGGACATTTTCAAAAGGTGAAATAAGATCCTTCGAAAAGTTTTTATCATCTTCATATTACAGGTCAGAAAAAAACTGTTTACCGGTATTTAAGGAGTTTAAAAAATTTTACCCGGAATTTAAACCCGGTGATATCAATTATGAAAATGTTTACAATTCCATTTATCCCGGGAAAAAATATAATAAACAGGTAATGTGGAATCTTGTTTCTGCGCTTGAAAAAAACGTGATGAACTTTCTGGAAACAGAATCTTTCAGGAAAGACAAATTTCAGGCTAAAGAGATGCGCATAAATGAATTACTGAACAGAAAGCTATCGGAAGATGCATTGCATGAAATTGAAACAATGGAAAATTTTTTTGAAGGAAGCCTGATAGGCTTTAATTACCTGCGTTACAGAATAAGACAGGGTGACAGCTGGATAAATTATATCCAGGCTGAGAACAGGAATCATTTGCTTCCGGATTTTCATATGGAAAATATGGAATACCAGATACTGAATTTCCTTAAAATGCTGAAGGCTTCGCTGGAAGACCAGTTATTTTTTAAAGAGATGTTCAACAAGAAATTTGAAATTAACCTGCCAAGAAAATTCGCCGAAAGCCTTGATCTTGGATCGGTCATTGAATACTGTGAAAAAAATAATTTCAGGTATTTATTCTATATTAAGATCATATATCACTCAATTATGATAATACTTGAAAATGACGACACAGAACATTTCTTTAAGCTGAAAAAGCTGTTTGATGAGAATCACCACAGGTTTGAAAGACGGGAAAAAAGAAACCTTATCATACCTATGGTAAATTTTTGTGTAAGGAAAAGATACTTAGCGGAGCATGACTTCAGCAGGATAATGTTTGAGCTGAACGGGTTCCGCTTAAAAGAAGGGCTGGCTTTTTATCCCGATAACCAGATCCCCAAGCTGCTATATACACAGATACTGCTTAATGCCATTTCTTTGGGTGAATTAACCTGGGCAAAGGAGTTTGCAGAAAATTATACTAAAATGCTGCATCCTGAAATAAGAAGCTCGATGGGAGCGCTAGCAATAGCCTTTTTAAACTTTGAGGATAAAAAATATTATGATGTTCTTAAAAATCTTAATGAAGTTAATTACACCGATGTTCGTGATAAGCTGCATGTAAGGATGCTGACAGCGAAAACTTATTATGAGCTGGGTGAAACCGAAACTTTACTGAGCTATATAGATTCTTCGAAACATTTCATTCAGAACAATCCCCTGATAAACGAAACCAGAAAAAAAAATTACTCAAAGCTGTTTAGCAGCCTATTACAGCTTATCAACCTGAGATCACAAAAGAATACCGCGCAGATCAAAAAATTCAGGGAATCTGTAATTAAATCCGGACACAGCGAATACAGTGTATGGATACTGAAAAAAACTGATGAGCTTTTGCGGTAGACTGATCTTAAATCTTTTTATCCTGCATTATATATTACCTGATACCTCCCTAAAGCATTAAAATTATAAAAATTACCGATACAATTAAAAGGGTATTTAACATTAAACCTTTTTAAGATAGGTTTGTCTTATAGGTACAATAGGGTTATAACCGCCTGAAAAACGCAAAAAACAAGCGAAAAACATTAAATTTTTAATAAATACTAAAGGAGACAATATATTATGAAGTTCTTAAAACCATCAAAAAACGTGTTTATGTTTGCCATAGCGGCAGTATTTACACTATATTTATCTGCATGCGGAGATAATTCCGTTTCAGATAACCAGACAGATGATGAGTATATTTCAGAAGTTATTACAAGGGGCTACTCAACCAGCAGCGATGATGATGACAACCTGATGAATTCCGAAGTAACGGATTTTCAGGATGAAGGCGCAGTTGGCGATATTGACGGACTTGATACCCCGATAGATTCATTGATGAAATGGGGCAGGATAGTAACAGGATCATCTGTTAATGTTACAATAACTACCGAGGGTGATTCATTAAAAACCGCAAATATTACCAGGACAATTACAGGTAATTATATTATAGTTGGTGTTGTAGGCGGCGCAGTAGATACAATCATTAAGCCATATACCCAGGAATTTCACAGGGTTGCAATATTTAAAAGAGTTGCTAACAACCCAAGACCGAGGCAGAACTGGAGATTATATAAAGTATCAATGGTTGACGGGCATACAACATCACCGCAGAACAGCGATGATAATATCCAGATGCAGCAGATACAGGTATACGTAAACGGAACGCTCATCAATACATTCAACGGCCCTGATTTTACACAGAACACTTTCATCACCAAGAGACCACCGTTTTGGGAAGGTGCCGGAATTCCTGAGGTAAACATCAATGACCAGGTTAAGATAGTTGTAACAACATACTCCACACAGGCTGAACAGGATATAGTAGCATGGCACTGGGGCAAAAGGAATTTTGGATTCCACAGGGAACCGTTCGTTATGACAAGCCAGACCCCAAGCGGATCAGGTTACACAAGAACATTTGAAAAAACATTCAATATTCACAGCGGGCATCACCACGGCAGGTTCAACGGGTTCATAAGTGCTTCAACACACAAATCACTTTATGATGACTCTCCTGCAGAATTTTCAAGTGATGCAGTAGGAACTCCATACAGGGTTAGACCGTAATCAATCTTCTCTAAAAATAAATGCAGGGAATAATCCTGCAGCAGTAAAACAGTAAATAAGCCTTCCGGCATCCCCCCGGAAGGCATTTTCTTTTGGTGGAAAAAAGTAAAGCCTTCCCTAACATACTGAAATTCCCACATTAAAATATACCGTACTGTGTTATGGCTAATTGTTATAGTGATGTATTTACTCTTTACTTACCCATTATCGCTAACTATATTTAGTTAACTTTCATTCATGCAATTTTCATAATAATAAGGGGGACTTATGAAATTCAATTTAATTTTCAAACTGCTTGCAGCTGCTATATTACTTTTCTTTTTAACATTTACAACCACTAACTTAATTTCGCAAAGCTGGACAGCGCTGGGCACGGGAGCAAACAATTCTGTTAATGCCTCCATTGTATATAATGGTGAGCTAATTGTGGGCGGAGATTTTACCTCGATTGGAGGATTAAGCGCAAACAGGATCGCAAAGTGGAATGGTTCCTCCTGGTCACAGATGGGGCTGGGTACAAATGGCAGCGTGTATGCTATGTTAGTATTTAACGGAGAGCTGATAGTTGCAGGAAACTTTACCCAGGTAGGAGGTGTATCTGCAACCAGAATAGCAAAATGGAACGGAACGAACTGGCTGTTGTTCGGCCAAAACAACGGCTTTAATGATGATGTACTTGGTTTGGGGATATATAATAATGAGCTGTATGCAACCGGAAGATTTACCAGCTCGGGCGGTACTAACCTGAACAGGATAGCCAGGTGGAACGGAACAGCATGGCAGCAGCCGGGCCTTGGATTAAATGAACATGCACATGCACTTGCAGTATATAATGGTGAGCTTGTTGTTGGCGGCGGATTTACAACAGCAGGCGGAGTAAGCGCTAACAGGATAGCAAAATGGAACGGTACTGCATGGTCCTCGCTTGGACTGGGAACGAACAATGAGGTTTATGCGCTGGCTGTTCTCAATAACGAGCTTTATGCCGCAGGTGACTTTACTCAGGTGGGAGGTGTTGGTGTGAACAGGATAGCAAAATGGACTGGAAGCTGGGGCAATCTGGGTACAGGGGTTAACGGAACGGTAGATGCATTATACAGTTACGGAGGTATGATACTTGCCGGCGGCAATTTCAGCAGTGCGGGAGGAATAGGAGCTACACGCATTGCCAGCTGGAACGGAACAACCTGGGGGACATACGGAACAGGTATGAACAACAATGTTCTGACAATTTCAGTTTTCAGCAATATCATTTATGCCGGCGGTGATTTTACCACTGCAAGCGGGAATACAGTTAACAGGGTTACCAGATGGAGCATACCAGTGGCAATAGAGCCTGAAGGAACAGAGATACCGGCTTCTTATAAGCTTAACCAGAATTATCCAAACCCGTTTAACCCTGAAACAAGGATCAGCTTTGAGCTTCCTTTAAACGGGAGAACAAGTATTGTAATATTTGATAACCTTGGCAGGCAAATAACTGAATTGCTCAATAGTGAGCTTGCAGCAGGGAAGTATAATATCAGCTTAAATGCACAGGAATATCCAAGCGGAACATATTTTTACAGGTTAGTTTCAGGGAATTATACAGAGACCAAAAAAATGATCCTGATTAAATAACGCTCTTCAGCTTAAATTCAATATCAATAATTAAAAATGCCCGGATATGCCGGGCTTTTTAATATAAAAAAATAGAGAGGTATCAATAGAATACCTCCCTACCTTCAATTAACACCTTCACAAACAGAAGGAATCATTATTTGGAGAACAATGTAACTGAAGTAATTTCCCTTACGTCCTTAGGAAAAACTATTCCGTTAATCTCCGTTTGCTCCGGATATTCAACAAACTACTTTACCAATAACATCTTTTTTACCGAGGTAAAATCACCCGCGGTAAGCTTATAGAAATAAACACCTGATGCGAGGTTTAAAGCATTGAACGTGTAATTATAGCTTCCTGCTCCAAGCTGGCCGTTAACCAGCTCATTTACAACTTCACCTGCAGCATTATACACCACAAGATTAACAAATGATGATGCAGGGATACTGAATTTAATACTGGTTACAGGATTGAACGGATTTGGATAGTTCTGCTGTAATGTATATTCAGAAGGTATTTCATATGTGTTTCCGCTGATACCTACAGTACCCTGGCAAAGCCTTGAAGCAGAAACATTTGTTCCGGTGCCCATAGAATAAATTGCCAGGCAATCATCTCCACCGCCAAGCTTATAGCCGGCGATAGTTTTTGTAAATATAGTATCTACACCTGCTGTTGTTACAGTTGTTCTGAAAGGAGCATTCCACACACCCGGTACGCCGCCTGTATAATAGCCAAATGTACCTGCTGTTGAATCCTGTGTATAAGCAGTTTTGAAAGCTGTTGTAAGTCCCCTGGGAGCTATTACATCAACTGATCTTGCGCGGTTTCCGCTGCCATCAATAAATCCGCCTGTCCAAACTGTTCCGCCATCAACTGTAGCCCTGTAATATGGATCCCAGTCGTTTCCTGAGAACTGCCTGATATATGCAATCATACCGTTCTGGTTGCCCGTTACTCCGTTAAATACCATACGTGCGCCGTAATCAGGGGCTGTTTCAGCAATTGATGAATTGCCTGCAACAGTAGTGCCATAATCATCGCTCCATGCCAGATAAAGATTATAATTACCTGATCCCGGAACGTTGTAAACAGTTATAAGCCTGTTAACATTGCCGGCAGTTTTATAATATGCAATATCTGTCCACAGATATGAACCAACGGGAACACCTGAAGTATTCCAGAAAAAGCCGCCGTTAGCATTAGGCTGTGCATAATTAATAGTAGGCGATGCTACAAATGGATTTTCAATATGAGCAAATTTCTGCCTGTTGATATGCGTTGATCCGGTTGAATCAAAAGAGCTTGTTAAATATATGTAGGTTCCTGATGTGTAGTTAGCATTATCACTAGTTAACCTTGGGTTATAATAAAGATTTGTGGTTGTTGCATAACCCGGCCACTGTAATGTGTAACCGTTATAAGTATTTGCTGTAGTATTGAACCTGAAGAGAATGGAGTTTGCCCTGTTATTGGTAAGATCTGTATATCCTGCAACGCCGTATATCCATAAAACAGACCCGTCATAAGCAAGCTCTATATCAAGCTCGCCTGCACGGAAATCCATATTTATTCCGAAATAGAATAAATAAGCATATACCCATGACTGGCCGCCATTTGTTGAAAAATATATTTTGCAGGTATCAGTACCTGAACCGTTGAACTGTGTTGCTGCTGCCCAGATAGTACCCGGGTTTGACATTGTTGCGGTATTTGTCTGTGTAGCTGAAGCAAAGAAACCTCCTGTACCAACAGTAGATGTGTTGAAATCAAGGCCGCCATCTACGGGAATATTACCCGCAAAACCGCCTGTTGTGTTTGATGCTTCAACAAGCTTAACCGGTGATGTACCGTTTAACTCATGAAGCTTCTTTTCGATCATTTCCTTTTGCGCGGTATTGTTTGAAGTTCTTGCAATATCAAGCTGGTTTAACAGCTCCTGTTTTTGCGCACTCATCTTTACATCACCCGGGTTAACAGTTGTTAACGCACCCAGGTCATTGGTGCTTGAAGATGTTGAGTACATTATCTTAGTAGGCTCAACTGTTTTGTTTGTCTGTGCAAGCATACGCGGACTGGATATCTGCGCAGCTGCTGAAAATATTGCTGCAGCAATTATCAAATACCTGCTGAAGCTAAAGCGTTTTAATTTTTTCATTTCTTTTTGTTTAATTATTATGAATTTGTTATTTAAAAATTGTTTTTATTGTTTATTAATGAACTTTATTCTATTTTTTTATAAACCGGCTTGCTCCAGCAGCCCTGGGTGCTGCTGCTGATTACTGCAATCCTGAAACCATAAGTTAAACCCTTTTTTAAACCTGTTACTGCGCAGAGCGATTCTGTAACAATATCAACATGCTTCCACTTTAAGCTTGCTTTGCCTGAAAAAGTATACCGGCATGACTGAACAACATAGCTTTTTGCTTCTTCAACGGCATCCCAGCAGAGATCCACTTCACCGGGCAAATCGCCAAGGGTTACGCATAGTGTATAATTATCTTCATCTTTATCTCTGAATTTTCTGTTTTGATTATTTATTTCTCTTGCTATCATTTTTAATATTGACACAAAATTAGCCTTAAAGACGCTGCAACCCAAGCAAAGTAAATTCCAATTGTTTCCTGCTGATTTCCCGAAAAAGCCATAACCGGGTGCTTAAAACCGCAAAAACAGTGTAGTTTTAAGGAAACAAAAAATCTGAAATGTTTATCAAAGCAGCAGTTAGAATAAATATCCTGATTGTTGAAGAAATTAAAAGAAAACGAATGATCATTGCTGATTTATTGGAGAGTTTAAGATATCATAATTGATTATTTTTGACTATAACGACTGAGTTTATGTATGTTTAACGCCACAGTTCATTTTCTTACCGGATTATTTATTGTTGTAAAAAACGCAGAAAGTAATTGCTGAAAGTTTATAAATAAGAAAGAAATAATGTTTAAGAGCAGTCTGATAAAAATGTTAAGATCACTGAACCCAAAAGAATTCAGAGAGTTTGGAGAGCTGGTAAGCTCTCCTTTTTTTAATAAAAGCGAAAGCACCTTAAAGCTTTATTCATACCTTAAAAAATATTACCCTGATTTTAAACAGGAAGATATTAATAAGGAAAAGGTGTTTGGAATTATTTTTGAAAAAGCCGAATATAATGACGGCTTTATGAGGTCTCTGATCTTTAATCTTGCAGGCCTTGCAGAAGAGTATTTTAAACAGGTGAACCTGAAAAGCAATTCGGCAGGAAGCGGGCTTCTTCTGCTTGAAGAGCTGAACCGGAGAAAGCTGGAAAAAGAATTCAACAAAAACCTTACAGATGCCGGGAAGTCAATTGAAAAGCTTAAGAATAAAAAAAACGAATACTATTACTATAAATTCCTTTACCAGCAGATACTGAACAGCTATATTAACTGGAGCAGGTTCAGGAATAAAAACCTAAAGGATAATTACGACCCTGAGCTTGCAAAGGAAAATAAATATCTATCAGAATTCATGCTGATAAAAACCTTAAGTAATTACAGGAATTTTATAGCCAAGCTGGAAAATACACAGGCGGAATATAAATCGGGATTCCTTGATGATCTTATCAATTACATTCTGGATAACCCAGATGAATTCAAAGAAGCGCCATCGGTGATGCTGCATGTTAATGAGATACTTTTATTAAGGACGAAGAACGAAAAATATTATACAATACTTAAAGACCTGCTGCTGAAGGGAACCGGCAACCGTGATGAAAGGTACAGTCTCCTGAATATTTTGCAGGCTTACTGTATTTATAAAGTCTATAGCGGAATAAGCAGGTACTCAGAAGAAAGATTTTTGCTTTACCGCTCTGCAATTGAAAACAATTTTTACAGCGGTTCAGAAGATATCTATTTTGATCCCCTGTTATTTCCCAACATTGTGCTTTCAGCTTTAAAGCTGGGTGAGTATAAGTGGGCTGAGGAATTTATAAATAAGTTTAAAAACGAACTGCCCCCGGACGAAAAGGATGTTGTAACAGGTTACCTGGAAGCCAGGCTTAATTTTGACAGCGGGAAGTATACCAAAGCAGCAGAAATCATTGAAGCAATAAAGAACACCCGCCACCTGCAGTATAAGGTAATAATCAGGAATTTAACATTATTGCTTTACCTGGAGCTTGGCAAGTTTGATAAAGCTGAATCACTGTATAATTCATACAGGCAGTTTTTAAGCAAGAACGAAAAACAATTTTCACCGCAGAGATATACCAGGTTTACCGGTTTTATGAAACATTACCTTACGCTGCTAAAAATTTATTCAGGTGAAAGCAAAACCCTCATGGAAATTGAAAATCTGCGCAAAGAGCTGGAAAACAATACAAATGTGGTGGAATGGGACTGGCTTGTAAAAAAAACCGCAGAACTGAAGAAATGACCATTCACACTTTTTAACGCCATACAATTTTGCATACAGCTTCAAAATTTCAAACCGTCTAAAACAATTAAAGGAATTTTTCCCCAATTATACTATTTAATTAATTGGCAGTTGGTATTACTTTAATTATCTTTGTATAACAATAAAATCAAATTCACAAAATAATATGAAAAGAAGTACATTATTATCGTTTTTTGCTGTTTTTGTTCTGATATTTTCCACAGGGATAGTATTCAGCCAGACAGTAAGCCAGAAATTAATTACAGTGATCCCCCCGGCAAACGGGTCAACCGATGCATATTCTTTGAAATATGACGCAAAAACCGGAAGCTGGGTTTACGCTTCTTATGATACAATAACTACAAAGTATACCATTATTTCACCAAAAGGCACATCAAAACAGTTCAATTATGCTATGACATATAACGCGCTGTTTGATGCCGACGGAAATTCATACATGTATGCCAGCGAAAATATTACCGATACCGTGTATAAATACTCCGTTTTAAAAAATAACGAAGTTATTGCAGAGTATGAAATGGTACTTGACGGATGGGTAATTAAAGATAATATTATTTATTATGCGGCAAAGGATGCAGGCAAATATTATGTGATCACTTATGATACAAGAACCGGTACATCACAAAAAAGCAAAGCGTATGATGAAGTTAGATTTGCTTATATACCCGAAGGAGGCTACTCTGAAGGAGAACCTGTAGGCTATGCCGGTTTTACTGCTTCAGGAAAATTATACTATATTGCTACCCAGGGCGATGAAACATTTTTAGTTATCGGTGACCAGGAGCAGAAGCATTACAGCGATATATCGTGGTATGATATGAAATTTAATGCTCAGGATGAGCCATGTTATGTTGCAAAATCACAGGGTAAATTTTATTATGAACGCGGCAATACATTTTTAGTTAAAGGCACCACAGAATATAAGAGCTTTGACTGGGTATATGGCCCTATCGTATTTGATAATTCGGGGAACCCGCTTTATACCGGGCAGGATTCTGCAGGGGAATACAGGTACCGCTCAAATTTAATGAAGGGCAATGATGTTATAGCCAGTGTTACCGGAAGCATTTATAACTATTCGTATACAGCTGATGGAAAACTGACATATATATTATCAGAAGAAAAGCCTGCTCCAAACGGTGAATCAACATACAGCAGCAGCCTGGTTATTGACGGAAAAAAAGGAGCTTCATATACATCAGTTAACAACCCTTTATTCGGTAAAAACGGTAACGTTTTATTTGTAGCATCGGATAAGAACAATAAATACTTTGTAGTTCACAATAACGAGGTAATTTCCGGCAAGTATGACTATATAAGTGAAGCTAAATTTATGCCAAACGGAAAAGTTGCATACATTGGAGTTAAATACGGCAATTACGAAAAGAAGATTGCTGATAAATCTTATGTTGTTGTTGATGATGAAGAATTTGGTCCGTATAATTTGATAAACACCGCAGACTGGAAAACCAACGAGATAATACTTTCGGATAATAAAGGAAATTTTGCTTTTATGGCAGGTGATATAATTGATATGGCCGCTTACACATATAAGTATATGGCAGTTACAAACAAGGGTGAAGGCAAAAAGTTTGATAACATGAGCGATATGAGATATGTTAACAATAAACTGTTCTATTTTGCAGGAAATACCAAAGAAAAGGATTCATATATTTATGATTACTCTTTGTACGCAGATAACAAAAAGCTTGGCGATACATACTCAGCCTATACAGACCTGAATGTAAGCGCTTCAGGAATTATGACATTTATAGGATCCAAAGGGAACGATATGTATTACGTAGAAGTAAAACCGTAACATTTTTAAATTTGTAATCATGTATTAAAAGGCAGCCTAGACAGGCTGCCTTTTTGTTTAGTGACTGCTCCAAGACCCTTAAAATTGACTCTTCAACAAGTAAATTAAGTTTAATATCATTGAATGATACATTCGCAAGTTAATAAATTAATATCTTTAAGAAAATATATAGAGGCAAATGAAAGACGAACAGGACATTTTGTTCCCTGAATATGCGCCGCCGGGTAAAAGGTGTATTGGCTGTAAGTTCTACTACAGGTTTATGCAGCCGTATATGGCGGCTGCAATTATACAGAATTTTGAAAAAGAAGGGGAATATCTTAAATACAGATATGGACAAAAATTCTGTATAAAGAATAATGAATTCACGTATTTTAACGGTTATTGCACACAATTCACCAAAAAGGAAGATTAATTTTTGTAATATATTTTACTATACACCAACTTTTGCGGATAAAAATCATAAAATAACCTGATAATCCTCATTTGCAGATATTCTGTTATTTATTAATTTACATTCAGTATTATCGCTTTTATGTGAAGTTTAGAACTTTTACCAATTTCTAATGAATAAGAATACAGCTGATGTTCAAACTCTGAATCCTCAAAAACAGGCGTTCAGAATAAGTAGTATTTATTTTCTTACCGGGTTTTTGTGGATACTTATTTCTGATATTTTAGTAAATATAAATTATGGAGATAATTTTGCTGAATTCTTTATCGAAACAGGCAAGGGAATTTTATTTTTAGTTGTAACATCAGTATTGCTGTATTACCTGTTAAAAAGATATTTTACATCGCTGCAAAAAGTTAACGATGAACAAAGCGCAAATGAAACCAAGTACCGCACTCTTGCTGAGAATCTTGAATTTTCATTAACCAGGCACGACAAAAATAACAGGTATATTTATGTTAACGCTGCAGGCTGGGAAATGTTAAGGGAATTAAGCCCGTATAACTCCGCAGAAGAGATATACGGAAAAACACCGGATGAAATTTATAACGATAAATTTTTAGCGGATACAGTAATAAATAATAACCATTACGTTTTTTCCACCGGCAAAACGCTTTTACGGAAATTACATTACAGGGATAAATATTATTCATACAGCAAAATTCCCGAGTTTGATCCAAACGGTGAAATAATTTCAGTACTATCGGTAATATCAGATGAAACTGAATTAATGAAAAACCTTGCAAGGCTCGAAGAATCAGAAAAATTCAACAGTCACCTTGTTAATTCAAGCAATGTGATTGTGTACATTTACGACCTGACCTCCCGCGGGAATGTATATGCCAATAAAGCAATGGAAAGAATGCTGGGCTACAAGGTGGAAGAAATACAGCAGATGGGGGAAAGATTCCTTATCAGCAATATGCATCCGGCAGACCTGCAGTACTTTGGCCATTATATAGAATCCAGAATTATCCCGCTTAAGGACGGTGAAATATCTGAATTTGAATACAGGATGATGCATAAGGACGGGAACTACAGGTGGTTCAGGGGACATGACTGTATTTTCAAAAGAGATGAGCAGGGCAATCCTCTGCAGATACTTGGCAGCGCAGTAGATATTACAGAGCTGAAAAAAATTGAAGAAGCGCTTACCCTTAATTCAGAATATATGAAGGCAATTATAGAAGCATCTCCTTTGAGCATATTTGATCTTGACCCAGAAGGCAAAGTATTGAGCATATGGAATAAAGCTTCTGAAGAGATCTTCGGCTGGAATTCAGGTGAAATAATGGGAAAATTATTGCCGATTGTGCCTAAAGAAAGGATATTTGAGCTTCAGGAAAACCTGAAAATAAATCTTGAGAGCAGAAATATAAACGGGAAAGAGCAGTTACGGATAAAAAAGGACGGCAGCGAAATAGCAATTAAAATATATTCAAGACCCGTTACCGGCAAAAACGGAAAAATACAAAGTATACTCGCATACAATGAAGATATTACCCTTCACAATAAATACGAAGAAGATTTAAAGAAAAACGAAGAATACCTGAGGCTGCTGTACGAAGTCAGTTTAACAGCAAACAGCATGATAGATACATCTGAGCTTTACAAAGCAAGCTTTGATTTTATTGAAAAGATCATGAAAGTCACCGGGATACTTGTTTCAGTTGTTGGCGAAAATAACAGGTATTTCAGGTATGAAGCAGTAAGAGTTGAAGGCGCAGATGTTGATACAGCAAATATTCCGCACATGCTGATAAAACCTGATGGAAAGGGACCTATAACAAAAACGATCCTTACGGGTAAACATTTAATTATTAACGATCTTGAAGCAACTATCAGGAAACCGGGCAAAACAGTGTTTATTGATACCGGAGGCAAAATATGCCCTATGGATGACGGAGAGACAAGAAATGTTTCAAGATCAGCATTAATGATTCCATTGAAGTTTGAAGGCAATGTAATTGGTGTGCTGCAGATACAAAGCGAAAAAACAGATTTCTATACCGAAGATGATATTCATAAGCTTGAGCCAATAGCCTATATCATTGCTTCTGTTCTTCAAAGATCCAGGTTTTATGAAAAGGCACAGCATGAACTAAATGAAAAAGAAAAAGCATTTGAGCAGGTACGGAAATTTTCAAAAGGAATCGAAAACAGTCCGAACAGTATAGTAATTACCAATGCAAATGCAGAAATTGAATATGTTAACCCATACTTTACAGAATTAACCGGCTATACACTTGAAGAAGTCCAGGGAAAGAACCCTAATATACTTCAATCAGGCCAAACCGTCAAAGGCGTTTATGAAGATATGTGGAGTACTCTTTTAAAGGGCGAGACCTGGCAGGGTGAATTCCTAAACCTCAAAAAAAGCGGGCAGCTTTACTGGGAATCAGCTTCGATTGGACCCATAACGGACAATACAGGTAAAGTCACCCATTTTATAGCCATAAAGCAGGATATCACCGAAAAGAAAAAGCGTGATAAGGAATTAAAAGACTCGCTTGAAGAAAAAGAAATAATGCTGAAGGAGATCCATCACAGGGTTAAGAATAACCTGCAGGTGATATCAAGCCTTTTGAACATGCAGGTAGAGCAATACGAAAATCCCGAAGCAATAGAAGCTATAAACTCAAGCCGAAACAGGGTAAAATCAATGGCTCTTGTACATGAAAATCTTTACAAAAGCCATAACATCGCAAAAACCTCCCTTAAGGAGTATATTGTTATGCTGGCTAAAAATATTTATTCGTCATACGGTGTATCTTTTGAGCGTGTAAAGTTTTATTGCGATACAAAGGCAATTGAGTTCGGGCTTGATACTATAATTCCGTTGGGGTTAATATTGAACGAGTCAATTTCTAACTCTCTTAAACATGCCTTCCCAGGAGAAGCCTCCGGGCATATTAATATTATGCTTAAAGAATTGATCGATGAAAATGCTGAAAAGGGTTACAAACTCAGCATTAAAGATGATGGCAAGGGGCTTCCTGAAGGCTTTGACCCTGAGAAAACCAACTCACTGGGTATGACCTTATTAACAAGTCTTTCAATGCAGCTTGATGGAAATACAATTATCAATAATAAAGCCGGCACAGAAATTGTAATTAATTTTAAAGAGCTGAAGTATAAGCCAAGAGTATAAGCCAAGAGTGTGAGCCGAAAATTCAGCTTACCGGAATGTTAGTTCATCTTTTTCATTCCTATAACAGCGAACATTCTTCCTGAAAGGTCTTTATCCCTTCGGTAGGAATGGAGTGTTCCCGATTCATTAAACGTGCATAAAGGGCTGCTTTCAATGTTACCGGGCTTAATCCCTGCAGCAATGAGGTCATCATATACTATCCCGCCGGTATCAATTAAATACTTTCCTTTAAAGCCTGGTTTCGGCGTTTTATATTTTTCTGCAAACATATCCGCAACATCTGTATCAACCTCAAAGTTCTTTTTGCTTATTGCCGGACCTGTGAATACTATCAGGTTTCCGGGTTCTGAGCCGAATTCATTTACCATTATGCCAATGGTTTTACCTGCTATATTTTTTTGAGTACCCCGCCAGCCGGAATGTATATCAGCAATGATTTTATTTACCGGGTCAAAGATCATAACTGGCATACAGTCAGCTATAGATATTACCAGGTTTAATCCCGGTACCGATGTTATCAATGCATCGGTATTTGGGTAAAGTCCGGGTTTGCTTACAACTGAAACACCATCGCTGTGCACCTGGTTTGCATGTACCAGCGTTGATTCTGCAATACCAAGTGAACCGAAAAATCTTTGGCGGTTTGCCATAACATCATTGATATTATCGCCAACATTTTTGCTGAGGTTATTATAGTATGGCGGCGATCCGCCTGCTTTGGTGGATATTCCGTGTATAATATTGCTGAATGAAGAAAGTTTTTTTGAAGTTATTATCATATAAAATAAATCAGCCGGGGTTATTCAAGCATTTCCATAAGCTGAGAAACGTAATATTTGAATTTCCATGGTTCATAGAACCCTTGTTTTGCCTGCATGGTTTCATCAATTGAACGCAGGTATTTATCATCTGTAATTGAACGGTCATTTTCATCCCAGTAATGCAGGTTATCGATAAAATAATCATTACCGCTTTCAGGATAAATATAGAATCTGTCATCTTTGATTATTAGAAATCCTTTTCCGTTTACGGGGATAATATCACCTGCCCATTTATTAAATTTTACAGGTTTGTTCTGCGTGGCGGGATCAATTACAAAGGTATCGTTACCTGTTATAATTACAGGCGCAACGTGATATGCCCAGTTGCTGCATTTACCCCGGTATCCCAAAAAAATCTCAGGCTGGTATTTGTAAATATCCCTCATTGATTCCCTTTTGCAGTCCGCTATCATCCAGGCTTTTGATACGGAAATATCAGGAAAGTTCTTTTCTATTATACGGCTGATTATATGTGCGCGCGATTTGCAGATATTGCAGTCATCAAAATCAATAAGCCGGTTTTGCGAAAGAACGAAGCTGAATATTGAATCAATTTTTTCAGTGGATACATTATTCACCGGCGCAGTATCGGAATGAACACTGTATTCAATGCGCTCATACTGTGCAAAGAGAGCAGAGCAAAAAAATATTATCAGTGTAATTGGTTTGAGCAAATTAGCAGAATAAATTATAATTTTAACATCCCCATCGCAGATTATTTGATATTATTATTTAAAGAAGAATTTTTGAATGACGCAAATTAAAAGTATTCTCCCCATTAAAAGGGGGATATATATATAGATCATTTTTTGCCGATAAGTACGGCTGATACATTCCATGCGCTTTGGCTGGAGCCTTCAGGCTTACCCATCGGGATGTAAACGGAAAATGTATGCTTTCCGGGTTTTAGTCCGGTTATGGGAATATCAACAGGAATTGATGTTGAGCCCGGACACCACCCTGAACGGCTGAAATCGCTGGATGACATTCCGTTGGGGAAATTCCCAGAAGCAGGATTATACTTACGGTACATTCCGCAGTCATCACGCCAGGGTATATAGCTGTAAACCAGTTTCCCGTCTGAAAAGATCTCATTTAGCTTTTTGTTGAATTCATCACCGTTTTCCCAGCCGCCGTGTCCGGTACTTATATATCTTAATGTAAGTGATTTTATTCCCTCAGGTATATCAACTGTAACATTTAATGTATTACTGCCGAATATTGTTCCATATTCCTGGTGAGAGGCTTCCATTATATTGGTTGTAAATACTATCGGCTGTATCCAGTCATTGCTTACCGCCGCAGGTTCCTGCGGTACTTCATCAGGGAAATATTTTAAGCTTAAGCTGATATTGTGGCCCCCTTTATCATAGCAGCCGATAAATACGCCGAACCATACTTCACCCTGCAGGGCAGGCAGCAGGTTTGTTACATCCTGTTTATATGTCACCGAATCTTCCCACTTAACCCCGTAAACCTGCACCTGGCTGTTATAGCTGCCAATGCCGAATGGAGTTATAAACCGAATAAGCTCAATTGGGGGAGTGTATTTATCAGTAAGAGTAAATCCGTTGTATGTTTTTGAATCTTTTGAAGGGTAAACAGGCAGTGTTTTTATTCCGTTGATAAATGCATCAATGAAAGTTAATGATGTATCAGCAGTATTTGCGGGTATTATAAAACAGGAGCCGGTCCTGTCATAAGCATCACCGCCGGAGCGCTCAGTAAGCTCAGCCACAACAGTATTTTTGCCCATGTTATCAGGCAGCTTAACTTTTTTCAGTACTACTGTTCCTTCTGAAAAACGATACGTTATACCGGTTCCGTTGGTAAAAAGGTTTGCGATAGTATCGCCATAATTTATTTTTTCATTTTGAAATATTGAAAGGGTAGTATAATTTTGACGTGTGACTAAATCCCTGTAAAGCGGGAGATCAACAAACTCAGCATTAGCAGGGTCAAAGGAAATATTAATATCACCCGGCTCTATTTTTTCTGCTGAAATTTCAAAGTTACCGTTCCGTATAATTTTAAGAACTAGCCCAAGTGAGGGTCCGATATTTAAAGAAGGTGTACCCCTTAAACCGGCTTGTGTTGTGTACCAAATATCAATTTGGTTTGATCGGATAACTACATGTGCTTTTTTACACAGGTAACCCAGTATTGTCATGGTATCGTTTAACAATTCCGGCTGCGGGAAGCTATCAAGTGATTGTTTATTCACTATTCTTTTCCCGTTTTTCAGCAGCATACACTGATATGATGTATTGGAATGGTAATCTAAATAAAAATCTTCACCGGCAGCATTGGTGTAAGAAGCAATATCATGCATTGCAATTAAAACAAGCGGCGGTGTTCCGGCAGGAGAACCGTTTGAATAGAAATTATAAGTAATGCGGGCAGAGCTTTGTGAATTAGCAGATGCTGAGAGCAGAAAAAATAAACATACAATATATTTCATCTGCAAAAATATTGAAAAATGAATGTAATTGCAGTGAAAATAAGAAGCAGTTCAAACCTGAAATTCAAACTGCTTCCAAATTCCCTAAAACAGTTAATTTAATTTTCGAAAACATTGTTTTCAGGCAGCCGGCAAATTTTCAGGGATATAAGAACAACTGGTAACGCCACTTAAGCTCTGCAGTTGTGTTATTTTTATAACTTTCGAAAATATGGGTCGAATCAACATTATATATATTCCAGTTAACAGGGAACCACGCATTTGAAAATGAAAGGTCATATACAGATGTAATTTCATGTCCGCTGCCAAACGTACAAGTCCGGTTTCCTGATATTGATGCTGTTTGACCCGAATACATAAAATAACAGGTGTTTTCTGCAGGTTTATTGGAGTCTGCATCTGAAAGGTAAATAAATCCAATGGCAGTATCATTGCTGTTATAAACATGCAGCTGAATATTTTTGAATAAAGCGCCTGGTGGATTTACAGCCGGCCAAGGGCTGCAGTTCCCGTAATTCGGAAAGTAAAATGAATCCAGGGGAATTTCAAGCGGTGATACAAGCTTAAAAACGAATGAACGGTCAGCTTCTATGAAGGTGGAATCAAGTGTTTTATTAACGTACGTATGGGAAGAAGCATCAATGTAACTGCATACTGCTTTGAGGTTCATTCTGCCGGATTGCCAGTTAACAACGGTACCCCTTATATAAGCGGTTGTTGTTCCTGTATTATCATTATTAATGGTATCGTCTTTGCAGGAAGAAAAAAAGATGACAAGCGGAAAGAAAACGGCGATGAGTTTTGAGTATTTCATTGATCAAAAGGTTTAGTTCAAGAAACTCTGTTTTATCTTAACCAGATATATGTAAAATAATATATCAAGGCTGGTTTTTGAATGCCAATTTTCAGTATAATTAGTAAAACATCCTATGCGTTAAACCAATGTTATTTTTGTAATTTCGGGGGGACAGTTAATTCTTATAGGAAGACCAACTGAACCGATACCCCGGGAAACATACATGTTTGATTTGCCTATTTTATATAAGCCTTCAATGTATTTGCTGACGGTAGCCGCAAATGAAAGATTGAAGTTTCCGAATTTAACGGGTACAACCTGTCCGCCGTGTGTATGCCCTGAAAGAATGAGGTCGATATCTTTTTTCGCGAGTGTATCAAAGCCGTATGGCTTATGGCATAGCAGCACCTTTGGCGATGTATTGAATTTAGGATCATTTGTTTTAAGGAATTCATCCATTGCACCGTAATACTTTAATACTTCATCCATCCTTGCTCCGGATGATTGTGTGTCATCAATTCCAAGCATGTAAAGCTCTTTACCGTTAATATTAATTACCCGGTGTTCATTGCGCAAAAGCTGAACGGGTGATTCATTAAGCAGGGCTTTAGAAACATAATCAGGGTTCTGGAAGAAATCATGGTTGCCAAGCGAGCCGTATACGCCGTACTTAGCTTTCATATCACGAAAGCCCGAAGTAAGCATGTGAATATCGCGTGATTCATAATTTACAAAATCACCGGGTATACAGATAATATCAGAGCCTAGTGAATTAACCACATCACAGTAATCACGCATTTCCTCTTCATTCATATACTGCCCTGCGTGGATATCGCTTAATAAGGTAATTGTTGTCCCCTTTAATTCCGGCGGCAGGTTATCAATTTTAATATCTTTGTAATCAATTTCATAGGAATCATGTTTCATCATACCATACGCCGCGCCTGCAAAAGCGTAAGTTGATATTCCCATTGTAGCATAGCGCACAAATTTACGCCGTGAGAGATCAACTGTTTTAACCGCTTTCTTTTCTTTAAGCGCTTTGATCTTATTTCGCATCGGTCTGAAAATTTTTGCAATCCATACGGGTATCTGGAAAGGAAGCTTTATTATTTTGCCGATAAGAAGCCAGAGCGAGATAAAGAAAGTAGCTGCAATCCATACATAGAAGGGGTATAATGCAATTATTTTAAACCATTCAGGTGGCGCAAAATTTCTGCCCCAAACAATTGAAATTATAATGAATGAAACGTTAAATACTGCAAACGGGATAAGGACTATCCACCTGTGCGATGGCTTATAAAACTTAGTGGTTTTCCAGTAGTTTATAAACGTAAAGTAAACAAGGGTTTGCAGCCCAAGTAAAATGCCAATAAACAAAAAAACTCTCCAATCCATGAATTGTTAATATTCTCCCGAAAATGTAATTACACTATCTTATAACTGCTTCTATTATATAAAACGTTTCAAAGAACTTTTTATTGGTTTGTAATATCCTGTAAGTGTAGCCCGTTTCTTTAAGCCTGCGGTAAAGATCATTAATATCCATATCAGAGGAAACAAGCATGCAAAGCCAGCCAGACGGAGCCAGGAATTTTTTTGCATCATCCAGGAAACGGTCTATTACTTCGAGGCGGGGTCCGCCTTTGAAAGCGCGCTCAAAATTGTTTTGCGGATTCCCTTTATAATACGGTGGATTAAAAAAAATAATATCAAATAATTTGTTCTGCAGCAGCTTTGATTCAAAAAGGTCTGATTCAACTGCTGTGATCTTTTTTGTAAAATGATTCTGGATAATATTTTCATTGATACATTTTACCGCAACGGGATTAATATCAACAGCTGTGCAAACCGCCCCTTTTGATGCAGCAAAAATGCTTACAACACCTGAGCCGGAACCCATATCAAGAATATTGCAGCCACCAAGCTCCATATTCTTAATAAAACTTATGAACACTTCACTGGAAACAAAATCTTTTGGATTAAATACAGTTGGCCTGACAGTAAATGAAAACCTGCCGATATTTTCAAATACCACCTGCTTCATTTTTGGCTTCACCAATAAATGATACCTGTAGAGGAAGAGAAATTTTCTTAAAAGTGTTTTAATAATTGCAATATAAATAATTGATTTATAAAGTAATTAAAGAAAAGTAGATTTTAAATGTAAAACGGAAGGTTCAGACATTTCAGCGGGTCGCCTGAAGTTACCGGGAAATTAAACACTGCTAAAATCTATCCATCAAGGCTCGGCGGGAAGAAGTGAAAAGTGTACACACGCATTTTTGGCAGCGTTCGGGCTCCATTAATTTTACTTTCTTACGGGTATTAATAATTGATCCTGAATTAATCAGCTGGTTAAAGGAACTCTCCCGGATATTGCCGTACTTAGGCAGGAAAAAACACGGGTGAATATCACCCGTGGAAGTAATTACTGAAGAAACCATCGGCGCATTACATAAATTCTCAGGAAAGGTATCCATGCCTATCAAAGCTGCATAGTAATTTGCAATGTGCCCAAGCTTTCCGGGTGATTCAGATATCAGCCAGCTTTCAAACTCATTTTTATATTTCAGTGATGCCTGGTAAATAATATCCTTCATCTCAGGCACCTCATCTTTATTAAGCGCCAGTGTGCTTTCCGCAGCAACATCGCCGCGGGCCGGGTCATTATCCCTGCCATATGCCTCGCTGGATACATCGGCTGCAAGGAATGAAATGCGGCTGACACCAGTTTGTTTTGCAAGCTCAATAAAACCGGGCAGCTGCCTGAAATTCTGTTTTTGTATGACTGTACGTATAGATATCTGTTTTGCAGAATTTGCCAGGCGGGCTTTCTGAATTCCATCGAGTATCAGGTCAAATGAATTAACACCCCTGAGGCGGTTATGTGTTGCTGCATCAGCGCCATCAAGTGATACAATTATTTCATCAAATACACCTTTGAATTCTACGGCTCGTTTTGCAAGTAAAAGTCCGTTTGTTAAAAGTGTTTGCTTTACTTTAAGCCCGGCAAACACAGCACAAATTTCCCTGAAATCACGCCTCAGCAAAGGCTCACCTCCGGAATAAACAATATGTTTTAATCCAAATGACCCCAGTTCACTGGCCAGGTCTTTTATTTCTTCAAAGGAAAGCTCACCCGGCATCGGAAGCCTGTATGAACAGCTTAAGCATTTTAGATTACAGCCTTCTGTTACATATAATATCACAACAGGCATTGAGTGTACTTTTGAGGAAACGGTATTTAAGAAAGCTTTATAGTTCATTGTTTACGCCAATGCGCGGTTTTGAAATTAATATTGTGATTAAAAGTAAAATTATCGCACCATAAAGTCTTGGATATGCCAGTATATATAACGGAAAAGCCGTATCCTGTATTTGCCTGAAGGGAATGGGCAGCATTAATAATAGAATGGCCAAGGTGAATAAATATGTACCAGTAGATCTTAAATTTAGATCTTTTAAAAACATGCTTCCGGTTAAAAATATCAGCGGTATATAAAATAACGAGTGGTAATCCTCAGCAGCAGGGGAAAATATTACGTTCAACGCAAAGCTCATGACAAAAAATACCAATATGTTTTCTTTTCTGAATCTTATTGAAAGGAAATATAAAACTATCAATCCGGTTATTTGCGTGAAGTAATAAACGTATATTTTAGGAATGGATAACAAGGCGTTCCGGTTTGCAGTGGAATTATAGCTGAATAAATGTCCAAGCAGGCTGCCTAGTGTTTGGTAAGCAGCATTTGAAGAATACTCACCGTACGCAACTACTGAATAAAACTTAGCGTAATACATCTGCCATGCAGAAATTCCGAACAAAGGAAGCGTTAGCAGAAAAATTACTGCTGCTAATCCTGATGTATACAGAAACATTTTCGGCTTCCTTAAAAGAAGCAGTGCAGCAAGGGGAAATAATCCATACCCTTTAAGAATTATAATTAATGCTAATGGAATTGCCGTTAGTAAAGCATTATCTTTCTTAAATCCATAAATAGAAACTGATGCAAGAAGCAGCAGAAATGCATACGCCTGCCCGTAAATTAAGTTGTAATAAAAAGGGTAGAAAAGAAGTGTTATGAGGATTAGCATCAAACCAGGCGCGTCGTTTAACGGAATATCAAAGGTTTTAAACAGCAGCAGGATTGAAGTAAACAGAAAAATTATTCCGAGTACATTCCATACTATTTTGGCTGTAACGGGCTCAAGCCATATCAATGGCAGCATTACAAAGGAACCGGTTGGCAGGTTAGATAGATCTTTTACGCTTCCAAAGCCATAGGACTGCATTTTTGAGTAATAGTATGTTGTATCATAAGCTGCAGCCATATCACTTCCATCAGTGAGCATTTTGGCTGAGGTGTAATATGATGCAAATCCGTGGGTAAGTGCAGGGGATTTAATCCATGTATAATAAATTAGATGCATTAATGCGAGGGTAATGAGTGCTGCAAGTATTATTTTTGAGTATTTCAGTTTCTATTTATCAGTTAAATGTGATTCTCAATGTTAGTAAATTTCCAGAGGCCGATCGGTTCAGAATTTTCAATAAAGGTATATCCTAAGGTTAAATATTGATGAAACCACCCCTCGATAAATTTCCTGCCGGAAATTTATCTCCTCCCCTCCTTAAGAAAGGAGGGGAGCAATTATAGAAGCAAATTTTTGCAATGTAGCAGGCGTGGCTTGCCCGCCTGCATTAATTAGGGCGGCAATGACCAAAGACCTAAACAAAGACGTGCCGCCTATTATTATTCATGATTGTGCAAAGCCTTCAATTTCCGGTTGGCGGTATTTTAAAAGCTTTTGAGTGAGCATTATTTCATACGGTGCGGTATAAAAATCTGTCTTATAGCGCCAGCTGCCTAAAAGCTTTAAGACCGAACGTTTCCACCCCTTTATTTTAAGATCACTGTTAGTTGGGTAATACGCGTTCAGTGTTTTTTCAAAATTCCGTATCATTTTAAAGTGGTGCGGCTTCAGCCAGGGGGTCAGTGGATTTTTCCTCAGGTCAAAATTCTGCCATTTGGGCGAGACCCACTCTTCAAGTGATTTTGGATAATCAAATCCTTTCAGCTTTGCGGCAAGTGACATTTCTGAATCCTCAAAATTTACAGGTGAATATGTGTAAATAACAATTTCAGCGGCAGGATTAATTGCCTTAATTTTTTTTATGAACTTAAGGTCAGTTTCAATATCACGTGTAACATTATCTGTGGGGTTGCCCAGCACAAATGAAAGCTCCGGTACGATACCATACTTCTTTGATTTTTCAGCTAGGTCAAGGAGTGTCTGCGCGTTTTGCGTGCCGCCTTTATGCATAAGCTTTAACAGCTCATCGTTGCTTGTTTCAGCCCCGTAGAATATCATTTTGCAGCCTGCATCAGCCATCATTTGCCATGTTTCATCAGAGAACTTCATTACCGTATCGGGTCTTGCTTCGCCCCACCAGCCAATGCCTAAGCCGTTTACAGCCTTGGCGAAATCATACACACGTTTTTCTGCCACAAAAAAATTGTTATCGTGGAACTCAACAGCGCCAATGTTATATTTTTCTTTCAGGAATATTATATCCGATGCTGTGAGCTCAGCACTTCTGCCCAGCCATTTACCTTTGTATATACCGGCTACGGCGCAGAATCCGCACAGAAACGGACAGCCAACACTTGAGTGGTAACCTATTGTCCTTGGACCAAGGTATGTTTTACCGAAGTTCAGATACTTATCTACATCCACTTTGTGATATGGCAGCCTGGGAATGAGATCAGGGTCTATTGGTTCAGCTTTCTGGTTGTGAGAAATGGTATCACCTGATTTATAAGATAATCCTGCAATCTGGCTGAGCGCTTTAGCTCCGGGTTTTCCTTCGAGGGAATCCAGCAGTTCTATAAATGAATATTCAGCATGTCCCTTTAGTACGAAATCAATGTAAGGTGATTTTAATACAGTATTTGGATGCATTGAAGAGAAGTATCCGCCCCAGATAATGTTTACTTCGGGGAAGCGGGTTTTGATCTCTTTTGAAATAGAATAGGCTCCGCGAAGCTGCATAGCGGGCATTACAGTAATTCCGATATACTTTAAGCCATTTTGAATCAGTTTTGCCAGCTTATTTACAGCATTTACTCCCAGGTTTTCATCTATTATAGTATAATCATACCTGCCTTCAAGGAATGCCCCGAGGGTAAGTAGTGAATTAGGGACACGGAACCCCCAATTAGCCGATTTTGGATTAATTAACGCTATCATTGATGAGCAAATTTAGCGATATGTATTAATAAAAGATAACCCTTCATAAATAAAAATTATGCTGCCTTATAACTTTGGTTTAGAGAAAATAAATTTTAAAATAAATAATATGAGTAAAGAATATTCAATTATTACTGAATTTATTGCTGCACCCATGTAATTATGATGATGTATCGCAAAAATACCTGTCAGAATATTCATTATCCAAATGAAAGCATATATTTTCATTATATATTTTTCCTGATTTACCGAAAACAGGAAAGGCTGTATAACAGAGTAAACGAGAATAGGTAAAACTGTAAAACTCATCAGCTTTAAAACAGGAACAGACTCTGGTATTTTAAAAGTAATGCCGATAATAGTTTCAGCAAATAAATAAATTAAAGACGCAATTAATGCGCCGGTAATAAAAGCATATAAAATAAACTTTTTGGCAATTGTGTAACGGGTACTGTCATCCGTTGAAGGATCTGTCATTACCGGGTAAATAGTATTATATATAGCACCGGAAACTAAGCCTATTCCGTTTGAAAATCTGGAAGCGGCAGAAAATATTCCGACTGAAGCCGGAGATGTTAAATTACCAAGTATAATAATTACAACCCGGGGAATTGACAGCGAAAGGAAATTACTTCCAAAGAACGGAAAAGATTCCCTGATCATTGGCTTAACCTGTGAAAATGGAAGGGGTTTGGTAAATGTTATTTTTTGAGAGCGCCAGATTTTTGCAGCTGATATTTTGAATGCAAGTGCAGTTATTGTTTCTGTTACCAGAATTATAACAAAAATACCTAGTAAACTGCCGCTTGTTTTCAAAATAAAGTAAGCCAGTATGATCTGAATAAATGTATTAATACTTTTTAAAAGGGCAGGCATGCTCTGTTTCATTAAAGCGCGAATTGCGGATTCATAAGTTGACTGATAAGCCCTGGGTATAATTACCGCAAGTCCTGCAATGTATATTAAGCTGATCTGCTCATTATTGATAAAAAACAGAACCAATAAAGCTATAAGAACACATGAAACTGAAAGCACAAATTTAAACAGGTTGGTATTTCTGATAAGCGAGAAGGTCTCTGTGCGGCCTGAATTTATTTTTCTGATCAATAACTGGGATAAGCCGAACTCTGATATTACCGACAGAACTGAGCTGATGGCAAATATATATGTGAATTCACCGAGCTCACTGGTACCTGCAAGCCTTGTAATCATTACTGCAATAATGAACATGCCGGCATAATTGATGATGTTTGATAACATCACAATAAATGTATCTTTGAGTATTTTATTTGTGAGATGTTTCAAGAAATAATATTATAACAAAACGAATGTTAAAATTAGAAAAGTATTTGTTCAAAAAGATACAAAATCGGGGCTAAAGCCCTGGTTGTTACTCTACCTAACCCCACGACCTAAAGGTCCTGACAATTAAAATAAAACAGCAATTTTGAAAGAGAATAGATTTCGGTTAAAGTGAATTTATAAAATCTTTTGTTTTAAAAATTATTTCATTTACATCGAATCCTGTCATGCATCTGGGTTCGCTGTAAATGCAGTTCACGGTTTTGCTGTTGCTTATGCTCATGCATGGAGAGCACTCCAGCCCGCGGTAGAATACAAGCTTTTTATCGCTTAACGGTCCGTACCGGGCAGGTGATTCAGGTCCGTAAAACGCAATTACCGGTTTATTGAGCGCAGAAGCTAAATGCAGCGGACCGCTATCATTGGTTATGAGGCATAGTGAATTATTGATAAGTGAAACCAGCTCATTTACATTCAGCTTACCTGAATGGTCAGTAATATTATCTTTATACTTTGCTTTATTTAAAATTGCCGAAACATATTCTTTCTCATCAGCGGAACCCGTTAAAACAATATTATAATT
>JAPUEV010000050.1 GCA_027492415.1 Ignavibacteria bacterium | reverse complement strand
TTTATATTTTCTTCGGGAATGAACCTTCTGCATCTGCCGTTCTATAACAGCATCGGTTAAGAGCATTACAATTTCATCTTTTGAGGGATTATTGAATATAGTATCAGTCCGCTTTTGATTAACATCGATCCTGTACAGTATATGGATCAGCTTTTCAACATTTTTTTCAAGCAGTTCAGCTATACGGCGTGAAAGAATGAAATGCAGCTCTTCCATAGAGATCACGTCACGCCTTTCAAGCTCAAAATTGCCCGATACTATATCAAATACTTCCTGTGAATCGCCTGTCATAATATTTATTGTAATTTTTCCGCAGTAAAAAATGATATTTCACCATCTACAACTTCATAACGAACTTCTATTGGATTGCAGCAAACTTCACAATCTTCTATATATTTCTGGTTATTTATGCTGGTATCCAGCAAAAATGAAATTTCCTTCCAGCAGTATGGACATGTAAAGAAGTATTCCATTAATAACTATTTATAATTTCTATTTCACATTTATGGATATTCCAGATGTTATTTGAGTTCTTCAGCATTTTCCTGATACTTTTTATATGATCAAGAAGCTCATCCCTCTGGCCATTTTTAACAAGCTCGCCTATATATCCGAACAGTGAATAATCATGCGCGCAGGAATTATTTTCCTGTCTGGAGCCCACAGTACATTTGCTGCACTCCCAGTTAACAAACTTACATAACGGTACACACAGCAAAAGCTCATCAAAGCCATCGGGCCAGTCAGCCGCAAGCCATGCATCGTAATTCCTTCCGCGGGCAGAAATTTCAAGCAGGCTGTACCAGCTTTCTTCATCCGAAGCAATTTCTTCAAGGGCATCAAGCTGCTGTATGGTAAGCTCAATAGCAGCTTCTTCAGTTGAGCCCTTATTCTGCCACAACTGGTAAATATTGTTATAGTTAAGAAGTTTATGCAGCACTTGTTCTGTTTAATTTATTATTTATCCCTTTGAAAACCAAAAGTGATGTAATTATCAATACTCCGGCAATAAAGAACGGTGAATTCATAAAATCATACTGCATCCCTGAAACAAAAGGGACACCGCCTGCAGCTATGGCGAGTCCGAACGCCAGCCCCGATGTAGTGGCAGGCAGCTTCTTCATGTTCTTATATAATGCCGCAACTAATATTGGAGTTACTGACTGCAGCAATGCTATTCCGGGTAAAAGGAAATAAATGCTTGTTTCACCCAGAATTAAAAGCGGTATGGCAAGCATCAAAGCTGTAAATGAATACCTTCTCCACCCGAATTTATCACCTGCGTAACCGCCTATAACTTTTCCGCCTGCTGCTGAGAGTGAAATAAGTATAATATTTATTATCTCACCCTGCTCCACGTGCTGAAATACATTCCACACTGCTGAGCGCAGAGCAATTGCAAGCAGCAGGAAGAGCATGATGAAATCGTGCTTATCAAATACTTCATTATCTTTCGGGGCATCATACGGAAGAGCCGGCATTTTTAAGGCAGCAACAATTACAATAATAACAGCTAAAATACCTATAATTATTGCAGCAGGAAAAATATCATTTATTGCCAGGTAACCGCCTATGGCAAGTCCGGCAACCCCCGGGGCTGAAAAAAGACCGGGTCCCGATGCTTTATCTGGTGTAGCACAAAGAGCAAGCGCACCGCCCCCGACATGAAATAGAGCTGAAGCCAGACCTGCACAAACTACAGCGATAAACGGATTAAAATAAAACAGCAGAATCGCAGTAATCATAAGTATCAGCCCAATAACTGCGGCAAGCCGCGGATTTTTAAGCTTATCGGTAATTAATCCTGCCAATGGCTGTGCGCCGAATGCAAGGATATTGTAAAGAAGTACGAGTGAGCCTACTCCATATAATGACATAGACGTGGTAAGACTTCCCAGGATGAGACCTGCAGAGCAGTCAGATACGCCATGAGCCAGTCCAAGTGATACAGGCAATAATAACTTCTTCATATAATAAAACTTAAAAGTGCGGTAACCAGGTTTGCTGTAAAAGATATCAGCGCAGACCTCTTCCAGCCGGCCCGGAATAAAATTTGAATCAATATTATTTCAACTAAAAATACGATTAATTCAATAATTAAAAAATATATATTGAATAAAGAATTAATTCCGTTTAAATCAGCAAGTTGGGAGTAAAAATAGAAAGCTGCCGGATGGGTAACGCAATTTATAAGGACTGCATATAATAAAATCCATAACGGATCTTTACGGATAAAAAGCAGGTAAATTAAAAATTCAACAGCTATGGTAATAAATAAAGCTGTAAAGTAAAGCTGCATGGTTATTTTTTCATTTTCCGGATGAGGATAACTGATACTATACTTACTAAGGCAAGCACGGGAATTATTATAAACAGGTAACCTGTAAATTTCTTTTCAGGGGTAACAAGATCTTCCCTTGCAGTCATTTTGGAATCTTTTGCATCGATAATATTTTTATTGGAGTCTTTATAAAGGGTTTTTGAGTTTATGATAACTGTATCAGTTTTAATTGATTCAATAGTAAACTCATCCTGCACGTAATAATATTTAGCATCCTTATCTGCATAATTGCTGCATGATATCTTTACAGCGGGAATAAAATCACTGTTATTTTCAATAAGAGCTTTCAATTTGCTGTTCCGCTGAGCATCTTCCCGGATACTTTCCACTGAATCAAAATATTGGCTGTTGAAAGCCGAATTTTTTACTGCGTATATTTTCGGTGTTCCGAACTTACACGAAATATTCATTTCTATTCCTGAAGATATTTTAACTGCATGAATATCCGGAACACCGTTTGAGAAATTAACAGGATATGCAATAAAGGTATAATCAGGATATGAATCGATATTTGTAACTTCAAAGCTGTAAGAAATCTTTTTTTTGTTATCAGAGATTACATCAGCATATATAAATGCGCTGTGAACAAATAATATCAATAAAACAATTTTTAAATTGTTCATTTAATCTCCTTTATTATCCTGAAACATTTAACCTTAATTACAAAGCGGCAAAACAATTAATTAACGCTTGCGTCATCAAAATTTTCAAGCCAGCTATCAATAACACCCATAAATGACTTTAAGCAGCCATCTTCGAAAGGTGAAATTAAATTAGCAGTTTTAACCAGGCCTAAAAATGACTGGCTTCCGCCGGCTTTACAGAGCCTTAAGTAATCTTCAAGCGCTGCTTCGCGGTTATCCATTGATTTCTTCCAGAACTGGAATGCGCATATCTGCGCAAGACAGTAATCTATGTAATAGAACGGGCTCATGTAAATATGCCTCTGCTGCTGCCAACGGCCGCCTTTTTCAAGGAATTCGTTGTTATCGTAATCTATGTAAGGCAGGTATTTCTTTTCGATCTCAAGCCATGCCTGTTTTCTTTCAGCGGGTGTTGCTTCCGGGTTATCATAAACCCAGTGCTGGAACTCATCAACTGACACGCCGTACGGAATAAAAATAACTGAACCTTTTAAGTGTGAATATTTGAATTTTTCTGTCTGGTCTTTAAAGAAGCAGTTCATCCACGGCCATGTTAAGAATTCCATGCTCATTGAGTGTATTTCGCACGCTTCTGATGTAGGAAAGAAATATTCAGGTATATCAAAATTACGGCTGGAGTATGCCTGGAATGCGTGTCCCGCTTCATGGGTCAATACTTCGATATCACCCATTGTGCCGTTAAAGTTAGAAAATATGAACGGCGCTTTATATTTTTCTATGAATGTGCAGTAACCGCCGGTATCTTTGCCTTTTTTGTTGAC
>JAPUEV010000049.1 GCA_027492415.1 Ignavibacteria bacterium | reverse complement strand
TGAAAACAATAAACTCATTATTCACGGACCGCCCGGTACAGGCAAAAGCCAGACACTCACTGCAATAATAGTAAATGCCCTTTTCAATAATGCCAAATGCCTTGTAGTGTGTGAAAAGCGTACGGCGCTTGAGGTTATACAGAAAAATCTAAGTGTTTTGGGTCTTGGTTCACTATGCGGGTTGATTGAAGATGTGAACAGGGATAGGAAAAAGATAATTGATGCAGTACGTGATCCCAAGCCTGAGCTTAAACCCGTTAAGAAAAGCATACTCGATTCACTTTTCAGCGAAACAGATGAAAATATAGAGGGGGTTAACAAAAATCATTTATTTTATAGCAAATACCTGTTAAATGATATGACGTGGCCGGACCTTGTCGGGACATTCCTGAATCAGAAAGATAAGAATGATACTTATCTTAAGCTTTATAATGATATTAATACGTGCGGTGTAGATTTTTCAGGAACAAATATATCCGAAGAGTTCAATCAAAGGCTTAATGCAGTTAAAAAGAACCGCAGGCTTTTTAAAACTGCTAAAAATGACCTTGAGACCTTCAGTATTTTAAACGATTCGTTATTTGATAACAGTACAGCTAAAGATATAGTGATGAAGTTAAGTTCGCAGTTATCTTCAACCGCAGAAAAAATACAAACTGTGCTAACAGAGCTGGTTAAGCTGAATGAGGCTTACAGTGAATCTCTTAAGAACCATTATAATAAATATTACGATGAGCTTAATGCTCTTATAAATAACATAAGCGGTATTTATCAAAGGAATGCTCAGATAAATAAACCACTCTTTACAAAGCTTAGCGGTTGGAATAACTTTAAGCTGGGATTATTTTCATTATTATCAGGAAAATATAAACAGTTCAAAAAAGATAAAAATGAAATTATTCCCTTATATGATAGCATGAATAAATATACAGGACTTGGTTATTTTAAATATCAAACTCAAAATGTTTCAGATGATATTTCGGTTATAGAACAGCAGGTTGCTCCTCTTTTAAGCTCACTTAATGATTGGTATAGTAATATAACAGCTTACCATGCGGACCAGTTATCAATGTATTCTGGTAATAATTTCAACAGGAATGCATATCCTGATGAAACAGCAATCCGCAATGCTGAAGTTAATGCTGGTAGTATGATTAATTGGCTTAATGCTTCAGGTCTGTTCAGCATAAAAATAGAATTCCCCGGCGAGTCAGTGAGTGGCAAGATCATTTATCTGAATAATTTGCTGGAGAAAATAAAATTATTAATTAAGGATATTGATTACCTTTATGATTACTTTCACTGGCGTTCTGATTATCTTGCAAATGACGAAATTAACCGCAGGTTGATTGAAAGCCTTATCAAAAATTGTTCAGATGACTGGGGATTTGATATAGAATTATGGTTCATATTTAATATTCTCATGCAGTCAGAGCGCGGCATTTCACTCAGGGATGACAGTATGTTTGAGCTGATTACCGCAAACCTTGATAAAATTAAAGAATACCAGCTGAATATAATACTTGAACACTGGCGAATGAGGCAGAAATTATCTTCTGCAAAGCTTGAAGAGCGGACAGGCATAAATATCAATGCTTTATATAATAAATCACGTAACAGCAAATTCAATAAACGGAATTCTTTAAGAAAAATTATCTCCGCGGATTTTGAGCTGTTTACCGATCACTTCCCGGTAATGCTTGTCAATCCCGTGGTATGCAGCTCTGTGTTTGAAATGAAGGAAGGTTTGTTTGATATAGTGATATTTGATGAAGCCAGTCAGCTGCGTGTTGAAGATATCTATGCGGCAAAGCTGCGGGGCAGGTATAAGGTTGTTTCCGGCGATGAGAACCAGATGCCGCCTTCAAATTATTTTGCATCTTCAGCAATACTTATTGATAATGAAAGCATGAATGAGGATGAAATGGAAGTGCAGGATACAGTTTCAGGTAAAGGTCTGGCTGATTCTGAGTCACTTCTTGAATTCGCCATTCGCCGCGGTTACAAAGAAGCTTATCTTGATATTCATTACAGGTCAAAGCATCCCGATCTAATAGATTTCAGTAATGCGGCATTTTACAGCTCCAGGTTAAACCCCATGCCTCCTCAAAACAATTATAAGGCTATGCGTTATTTCCAGGTTTCCGGTATATATAACCAGGCAGAAGGCGTTAATAAACAGGAAGCGGAAAGAGTTATCAGCCTGATAGATGAACTTATAAAACCTGAAAAAGGTGCATCAAATCCGAGTATCGGGGTTGCTACACTAAACATATTCCAGAGAAACTATATACTTGATATGCTGAACCAGAAGGCAAACAGCGATAGCCTGTTTGCCGAAAAAATGAGCATTCTTACAGGTAAACCGGCTGAACCGTTCTTTGTAAAGAACCTTGAAAATATCCAGGGTGATGAGCGTGATATAATTATTATCTCTACCACATTCGGCAGAAAGCCGGATGGCAGCTTCCTGCAGAACTTTGGACCCATTAACCAGGAAAAAGGATTCAGGCTGCTGAACGTTATCATTACCCGTGCAAAACACATGATGATAGTCTGCACATCTATACCTGATGAGTATATCCGTGAATTTCCCTCGCTTCTCGCGCAAACAGGGAATAAAGGCAAAGGGATTTTCTACGCTTACCTGGCTTACGCTAAAGCAATCGAAGAGTATGACCCTAAAGGCAAAAATGCTTTATTAGAACTGCTTAAAGCTAGTGCAGAAGAAACATCAGAAATGAATTTATCAGGATATGTATCAGTTTTTGAAGATGAAATATATTCTAGACTGCTGAAGCATTTTCCTGCTGAAAGACTTATAAGGAATTATCAAACCGGCGGCTTTACAGTTGATATTGCAATAATGCCGGCGGATAAAAGCGGTAGGATTACGGCTATTGAGTGCGACGGAACCAACCTGCATACATCCCCCGAAGCATACGCATGGGATATGTTCAGGGAAAAGTACCTGGAAAAATTCGGAATGAAGTTTACCCGCCTCTGGTCAGTCAACTGGTGGAATAATCCTGAGCGCGAAATGCAGAGATTACTGGAATTTATAAATAATGAGTGACCTACACGGCAATTCATTTAAATTGGCATTAAATATCATTAATTTTGGAAATTAGCCACTAAATAAATTATAATGCACAAAAAATTCATTACGCTTTACAGGCATATTATTGACGAAGAAAGAAAGTACCCGGATGCGACAGGTGAATTATCAGACCTGCTGGCAGATATTGCCCTGGCATGCAAGGTAATTTCACTGGAAGTGAACCGCGCGGGATTGATTGACCTTATGGGACTTACCGGCAATGAAAATGTGCACGGTGAGCAGGTTAAAAAGCTAGATGAATTTGCGCATGATACACTGGTGCGTGCAATGGAAGTCAGTGGTCATTTATGCGCAATTGCCTCCGAGGAAAGCGAAGATTTTATCCCTGTGAATCAAAAGTTCATGGGCGATAGGCCGCTCAGCAAATATATAATTCATTTCGATCCGCTTGACGGCTCATCAAATATCGATGCAAATATCAGTATCGGTACAATTTTCTCAATTTATAAAAGGATTTCTGAAAGCGGCCCCGGAACACTTGAAGATTGCCTGCAGCAGGGAATTAACCAGGTTGCTGCCGGTTATATTATTTACGGCTCAAGTACAATTATGGTTTATACTACCGGCAGGGGAGTCCATGGCTTCACACTTGACCCCACAGTCGGTGAATTCCTGTTATTCTATGAAAACATCCAGATCCCAAAACGCTCAAAAACATACAGC
>JAPUEV010000048.1:193-3790 GCA_027492415.1 Ignavibacteria bacterium | reverse complement strand
GAAAAACAATGGCTGCAGGATAAAATGGAACCCATTAAGAACCAGCCCTCATTCACAAATGAAGAAAAGAAACATATACTTTATAAACTGATACAGGCTGAAAACTTTGAAAAGTTTGTTGACAAAAAATATATTGGACATAAAAGATTTTCTCTTGAAGGCTCTGAAACCATTATACCTGTACTTGATTACCTGTTAGGACTTGCCGCACTGGAAAAAGTTGACGAGCTTGTCCTTGGTATGGCTCACAGGGGAAGGCTTAACATCCTTGCTAATATAATTGGTAAGAACCTCCAGGAAATATTTTCTGAGTTTGAGGATATTACGGACGCTGATTCTGTTGAAGGCTCCGGAGATGTAAAGTATCACCTTGGAGCTTCAGGGGTATATGAAACAATTTACGGTGATGATATCAATGTTTCTGTGGCTTCAAACCCCAGCCACCTGGAGTTTGTTAATCCTGTTGTTGAAGGTATTGTCAGGGCAAAACAGCAGATGATGAAAGATACTGAAAGGAAAAAATACATTTCTGTACTTCTTCATGGCGATGCAGCTATGGCAGGCGAAGGAATTGTGGCTGAAACCCTGAACCTTTCACAGCTTAAAGGATACAGTACAGGCGGAACAATTCACATAATTATAAATAACCAGATTGGCTTTACAACAAGCCCGGTTGACGCAAGATCAACAGTATACGCCAGTGATGTTGCCAAGATGGTACAGGCACCTATATTCCATGTGAACGGTGATGACCCCGAAGCAACACTGCTTGTAACCAAGCTTGCGTATGAATACAGGATGAAGTTCCATAAAGATGTGGTTATTGATGTTTACAGCTACAGAAGGCTTGGCCACAATGAATCAGATGAACCGGCTTTTACACAGCCTGTACTTTATAAGGCTATCAGAAACCACGCATCTGTTAAAAATATTTATCAGAACAGGTTATTAAGCGATAAGGTTATTACAGATACTGATGTTAAGGCAATGGAAAACAAGATTTATGAAATAATGGATAAAGGCTACACAAAAGCACACGAAGGAAATATTATATTTAAGGCAGATACACCCATCAGGTTAAGCGATGAACAGATAAAAATGCTGCGTTCACACCAGCTTCCAAAGATCTCAATGGATGACCTTAACAGGGTTGTTGATATTATAACTACTTTGCCTAAAGATTTTCACCTTCACCCAAAACTCAAGAAATTCATCGAAACCAGACGGGAATTCTTAGCCGGAGATGTTGAAGTAGACTGGTCATTTGCTGAAGCGCTGGCTTACGGCACATTGCTTCTTGAAGGAATTCCGGTTAGATTAAGCGGACAGGATAGCGCAAGAGGTACATTTTCACAGCGTCATATTGTGCTTACTGATATGGAAACCGAAGAAGAAATTATTCCGCATAACAATATTGCACCGCAGCTTGCACAAATTGAACCGCTGGACAGCCTGCTTTCTGAAGCGGCAGTGCTTGGATTTGAATTTGGCTACAGTACAGCAGATCCCCTTTCCCTGGTGCTGTGGGAAGCGCAGTTTGGTGATTTTGCAAATGCAGGACAGGTAATTATTGATAATTTTATAGCAGCATCGCATGATAAGTGGAACCTGCCGAGTAATCTTGTGCTTCTTCTGCCTCATGGTCAGGAAGGACAGGGTCCAGAGCACTCAAGCGCAAGGCTTGAAAGATTCCTTACACTGTGTGCAGATGATAATATGACAGTTTGTAACCCTTCAACACCTGCACAGTATTATTACCTGTTAAGGACAACCGGAAAGTATACAAACCGCAGGCCGCTTATTGTAATGACACCAAAGAGCCTTTTAAGGCTGCCGGAAGCCCGTTCAAAAAAAGATGAATTCATAGATGGTAAGTTCAGGCTGGTAATAGATGATGACCAGGTAACCAATAAATCAGAAATCAGCAGGGTTATTTTAACAAGCGGTAAATTTTACTATGATCTCGCTAAATTCAGGAAAGAGAACGGTATAACAAATACAGCAATTGTAAGGGTTGAAAGATATTATCCTTATCCTTCGGATGAAATAAAGGCTGCCCTGAAAACCTATACAAATGCCAAAGAAGTTGTCTGGGCACAGGAAGAACCGCATAATATGGGAGCGCTGATATTTATGTCATACAGGCTAAAGCGCGATTTAAGAGAGCTTGGCAGTAATATGGTGCTGTATGGGGTAAGCAGGGATGAAAGTCCTGCCCCGGCACCGGGTTCAAACCATATATTCACTCAAACCCAAAAACGCCTGCTTAAGGAAGCTTTTGCAGAAATTACCAAGATAGTAGATGTAAAGTAACTTTATAAAAATGTGTTTAAAAAGGAAAATGTCTGACATTTTCCTTTTTTTATGCCTTAAATGACCAATTATGCGGTAAAAGGATTTTACTCATATTTTAAAATGATATTTGTTTCCCCTCTATAAATGTTACAGGTAGCAGAAATCCTAAAATGAAATTAGTAATCATCACCCGTTTCGGTATATACATACGCTAATTTAAGGCTTATTTTAGTGTTGTATTTGATATTAAACTTGACAACCTTTACTGCTACAGAGGTAGAATTTTATGGAACCTGATCTAACAAAATTCAAAAAAAGAAGTAACGTGTTCATTGCCGGAACATTAACAATTTTTCTTGTGATCATAATTATAGGCTTCATTTTCGGCTGAAGAATTGTGACCGCTAGTATCCGGCAAAATCAAAATTCTGCTGTCTGAAACAGGGCAGCAGAATTTTAAAAACTAAAATTTTAAAAAGAAGCCTTTACCAATGCATTTAAAAAGTAAATAATCTAATATAACGTCTTGGGGTGATTGTCCTTACAAGGCTATTACACTAAATTAGTTATGAAAGAGAACAATAATAATTTTAATCCATTTAAGGAGAACAACAACCGATGAACACAGAACAAATAAACAACGAGCAAACAAACATCCATATGAAACAGGTTAAAAAAAGCAGTAACATGTTCATAGGTACTACAATATTTATAATGCTTGCAATAATAATTATAGGAGTAGTATTCGGATAGATTGTTTTAACATACTAATATTCACCTAAAAAGCTTTGTTGAAAAACAAAGCTTTTTTTTATATTCAATAATAAGGTGCATTTAAACTTTGAAGCGGGTCTGTAATTTTTGTACTTAGAAGATATGTTTATTATGCTGCAGTAAGCGGTTATTGATGTTATTCGTTTGACCGATATAAAGCTTTCCGGTCATTTCCGACTGAATTATGTAAGTTGTATAATTCAAAGTCGGGGTGAGAGGATTCGAACCTCGGTGCCTTCCCGACACTCCGTGTCGGGACGCTCTACGGGCGGTTTAACTCGATCCAGCGTAAAATTCTTTGTTTGTTCTTAAAAGCTTTTAGCTTTTTTTCAAGCAGGATAGCTTCAGTCCTTGATTCAAATTGCCTGTGAAAGATCAATCTCCATGGACCTTTATTTTTCGTACTAAGCGAGATATCTGAATTATGCTGCAGTAAGCGGTTATTGATGTTGTTCGTTTGACCGATGTAAAGTTTTCCGGTCATTTCCGACTGAATTATGTAAGTTGTATAATTCAAAGTCGGGGTGA
>JAPUEV010000048.1:0-93 GCA_027492415.1 Ignavibacteria bacterium | reverse complement strand
GAGGATTCGAACCTCCGGCCTCCTAGTCCCGAACCAGGCGCTCTACCGGGCTGAGCCACACCCCGAAATTTTAGATTTAATACGACACTTTTA
>JAPUEV010000047.1 GCA_027492415.1 Ignavibacteria bacterium | reverse complement strand
ACAAAAGTATTTGCCCTTGCAGGCAAGATAGTAAATACCGGGCTTATCGAAGTGCCTATGGGTATTTCAATTCGCGAAGTTATTTATGATATCGGCGGCGGAATACCGGACGGCAAAAAATTCAAAGCTGTGCAAACAGGCGGGCCTTCAGGCGGATGTATCCCTGAACAATTCCTTGATAAGCCGATTGATTATGAATCATTAAGCGAGCTGGGCTCCATCATGGGCTCCGGCGGTATGATCATAATGGATGAAACTTCATGTATGGTTGATGTTGCCAAGTATTTCATCGATTTCACAAAAGATGAATCATGCGGCAAATGTGTGCCGTGCAGGGTTGGAACAGTCCAGCTTTACAATATACTCGATAGAATTACAAAAGGCGAAGGAACAATGGAAGATCTGGATGAGCTTGATGACCTTTGTGACCTCGTAAAAAATACAAGCCTGTGCGGTTTAGGACAGGCAGCACCAAATCCTGTATTGAGTACTATCCAGTATTTCAGGGATGAATACGTAGCGCATATTATAGATAAAAAATGTCCGGCAGGTGTTTGCAAATTCCACACACATGCTGAGAGCAGGAAAAGTGAGGTGATGGCATAATGGTAACTCCGGGAAAAAAAGTTAAAACATTTACAATTGATGGTAAAGATGTCAGCGGAACTGAAGACCAGACCGTTATTGAGGTCTGCCGCGAAAATAATATTGAAATACCTACTCTTTGTCATCTCGAGGGTTTATCTGAAGTTGGTGCCTGCAGGCTATGTCTTATTGAGATCAAAGGCTCAAATAAGCTTCTGCCCGCCTGCGTAACACATGTAAGAGAAGGACTTGAAGTTATAACGGCAAGTGAAAGACTGAAAAAATACAGGGTAAAACTACTCGAGCTGTTCTTTTCTGAAAGGAACCATATCTGTTCAGTATGTGTATCCAACGGTATTTGCGAGCTGCAGAACCTTGCCCAAAAGCTTGGAATGACACACGTACATTACCCGTATCTCTTCCCTAAAGTAGATGTTGATGCATCACATGAAAGATTTGTGCTTGATAATAACCGCTGCATACTTTGCACAAGATGTGTAAGGGTATGTGACGAGATCGAAGGCGCGCATACATGGGATATTATGGGCAGGGGAATTGAATCCCGTACAATTACGGATCTTAATAAACCATGGGGCGAGTCAGATTCATGTACAAGCTGCGGCAAGTGTGTTGCAGTCTGCCCAACAGGCGCCCTTGTAGAAAAATATAAAAATGCTGTTGATAAATCATTTAAGTATAAAAAAGATAAGCTGAAATTCCTGCCTTATCTTACAACTATGAGAGAGGTGAAAAATGAGCAAAGTTAGTGAAGAATTAATCGTAAACACTGATACCACTGAAAATATTACAAAAGTTAAAGCTGCAACAATATGGCTTGACGGATGTTCAGGCTGCCATATGTCATTCCTTGATATGGATGAAAGGCTTGTTGAGCTTCTCGAAAAGATAGATCTTGTTTATTCACCGCTTGTAGACTACAAGGACTTTCCTGAAATGGTAGATGTAACACTTGTAGAAGGTGCTGTAAGCAGCCATGAAGATCTAGCAAAGATAAAAAAAGTTCGTGCTCATACAAAGATACTTGTATCTCTTGGTGACTGCGCAATAACTGCAAACGTTCCTTCCATGAGAAACCCGTTTGGAGTGGAAGCAATCATGAAGCATGCATACATTGATACAGCTGTCACAAAGGATATCATTCCAAATGAAGTAGTGCCGGAGCTGTTTGAGTACTCAAGGCCGGTACACAATTTTGTTAAAGTTGATCTCTTTTTACAGGGCTGTCCGCCGCCTGCAGATGCAATATATTTTCTGCTTACTGAGCTGTTGGCTGGAAGAACGCCTGACCTGACAAAAGTTTCACGGTTAGGCAAATAAAAATTAATTTGATAAAACTATACTGATCATAAAATACTAAAATGTCCAGAATAATAACAATAGATCCTATAACCAGGATAGAAGGTCATTCAAAAATTACAATCCATCTTGATGATGAAGGTAAAGTAAGCGATGCAAGGTTTCATGTAACCCAGTTCCGCGGCTTTGAAAAGTTCTGTGAAGGCAGGCCATTTTACGAAATGCCCTCACTTATGGCAAGGACCTGCGGCATTTGCCCTGTAAGCCATTTGGTTGCCGGCGCAAAAGCATGTGACGAAATACTGGCTGTAAAGGTCCCCGAAACAGCTATCATGCTGAGAAGGATAATGAACCTTTCACAGATAATTCAGTCACATGCGCTCAGCTTCTTTTATCTTTCTTCACCTGATATAGTGCTTGGAATGGATTCCCCCGTTGCCGATAGGAACCTGATGGGAATTGTAAAGGCAAACCCTGAGCTTGCAAAGAACGGAATTCTTCTCAGGAAATTCGGCCAGAAGATAATTGAGCTGTTAGGTGGAAAAAGAATTCACCCATCATGGGTAATTGCAGGCGGAGTAAGCGCTCCTCTAACACCTGAACAGCGGCAGACAATGCTGGATTCAATTCCCGAAGCATTGAAGGCAATCCAGTGGACACTTGATACTGTTAAGCCTGTATTTGAGAATTTCAGGGAAGAAATGAGGACTTTCGGTAACTTCCCCTCGCTGTTTATGGGACTTGTAAACGAGAACAACGAGCTTGAGCATTACAGCGGCAAATTAAGAATAGTTGACAGCGTTGGCAATATAATTGCAGATAAGCTTGACCCCCAGAAATATTATGAATATATAGAAGAACGTGTTGAGCCGTGGACATTCATGAAATTCCCGTATTACAAACCGCTTGGTTTCCCTGAAGGTACATACAGGGTTGGCCCTCTTGCAAGAATGAATATTATAGATAGATGCGGCACACCGCTGGCTGACCAGGAATGGGCAGAGTTCCGTGACCTTGAGCGCGGAGCGGTTTTAAGCAGCTTCCACTATCACTTTGCAAGGCTGATAGAAATACTTTACGGAATTGAAAAGATCCAGATGCTTCTTGATGATGAAAAAATATTAAGCACACACTGCCGCGCATTTGCAGAGCCAAATAACTTCGAAGGCGTTGGTGTCAGCGAAGCTCCGCGCGGTACACTGATGCATCATTATAAAATAAATGAACAGGGTCTTGTTACCTGGGCAAATATGATAATTGCAACTGGTCATAATAACCATGCAATGAATAAAGGAATTCTGCAGGCAGCAAAACATTTTATTAAACATGATAAGATGACTGACGGAATGACAAACCGTGTAGAAGCCGTTATAAGATGTTATGACCCGTGTTTAAGCTGCTCAACTCATGCAGTTGGCAAAATGCCAATGAGGATACAGCTTGTGAACAGCACAGGTGATATTATTGATGAGCTGATAAAGAACTAATTAATACAATGAAAAATATACTTATTATTGGATACGGAAACTCACTTGCCGGTGATGATGCTTTAGGTTATCACGTTGTAAAGAAGCTAAATGATTCAGATATTACAGCCATTGCAGATATTAAATATGTTCACCAGTTAATGCCTGAGCACTCCGCTGAGTTAAGCGAATATGAAACTGTGATCTTTATTGATGCTGAAGAAGGTACAGAAACCGGAAAGATAAAATGTAAAGTTATTTCTGATGAAGACCTGCATGATACAAGCCTTAGTGCGCATGAATATACACTGGATAGTATTTTACTTCTTGCCAAAAGGCTGTACTGGAAAATGCCTAAGGTATTTTTAATAACCGTTACCGGAAGTGATTTCAGCGCCGGTGAAAAATTATCACCGCCGGTTGA
>JAPUEV010000046.1 GCA_027492415.1 Ignavibacteria bacterium | reverse complement strand
AAAGACGGCTTAACTTTTTACAGGAAGATTTTTGAGACAATTGCTGCTATGGATAGCTCACCTGCGGTTTTCCTGGAACTGGGCGATGGAAAAAAAGAAGCGGTATTGGCATTGCTGAATGAATACAAAATACCCGGGTTTAAAATAAAGGAAGATCTCATAAAGCTTCCAAGGGTTTTAATAATTGAACCAAAGGATAATTAATATAATATGATAGCGCTGATACAAAGAGTAACGGAATGCAGTGTAACAGTAAAGAGTGAGCTTGTTGACAGCATGCGCGGCGGTTTGCTTGTGCTGCTTGGCATAAAACAGGATGATTCGGATTTAGATGCGGCTTACCTTGCTGCAAAAACAGTTAACCAGCGCATATTTACAGATGAAAATGATAAGATGAACCTCTCACTGCTGGATACGGGCGGAGAGATAATGATAGTTTCACAGTTCACGCTTCATGCTGATACCAGGCTCGGCAACAGGCCAAGCTTTACTGATGCCGCTGAACCTGTGAAAGCAAAAGAGCTGTATGAATATTATATCCAGGAAACCAAAAACCTGATTGGCCATGATAAAGTACATACGGGTGAGTTTGGCGCTATGATGAAGGTAAAGCTTGTGAATGACGGACCTGTTACAATAATATTAAAGAGTAAAAGCGAACAGTAGTAAATCAATGGATAATATTTTAATAATAGGTTACGGAAAGCTTGGCTCGCACCTGCGGCACTCATTGCAAAGCAGGTATGTTAATTTAAATGTATCTGTTATTAAAGATAAAAAAGCATCAAATGCTGTGTATAAGAAAGCTGTTGAGAAAGCAGCGGTAATATTTATTTGTGTTCAGGATTCTAATATTCCCGCAGCAGTAAAAAGTATAGCAGGCTCAAAGGCAAAGCTTAAAGGAAAATTTATTTATCATACCTCAGGCGCTATGACAAGCGACGAGATGGATGTACTCACCAAAAGCGGGGCATATTGTGCAAGCTTTCACCCTGTGCAGACCTTCGAGAAGGGTACATCAAAACATACAGGCAGGTTTGATGGCATTTATATTGCAATAGAAGGAAATAATAAAGCCGAGAAAAAAGCTTCTGTTATAGCGCGAAAGCTGAGATCAAATCCGTTTATTATCACCAGGCAAAATAAGATCTATCATCACATTTGCTGTGTAATGGCATCAAATTATTTAACTGTATTGAACAGCAAGATAGAGAAAACCGGGTTCAGTAAGATAAAAATAAATGGATTTAATAAACTCAAATTTTTCAGCATATATATGCCGCTGGCTAAGCAAACCCTGGAAAATATTTCCTTAAACGGGGCTGCTTCATCGCTTACCGGTCCGGTGGAAAGAAATGATATAATTACAATTGAGCGCCACCTCGAGGCAATAAAGAGTACCGGAAAAGATAACCTGCATTTTTACATTTTAATGGGAATTGAAACCGTTAAACTGGCGTTAGAAAAGAAAAGCATAACAAAACCGAATGCGAACAGAATATATAAGTTATTTTCCAAATACATAAAATTACAATAATTTATATTGAAAACCCACATAACCACAACACTGTTAATTCTTGCCTTTGTTATTTCAGCATCGGCAAATTCACAAACCCAAAATTTCACCAAGCCTGATCTTCATTTATATTCAGGCAAAATTACAAATACTAAAGTCTATGCTGATTCACTCAAAAAGAACTTAGTAACAAAACGCTCTATAAGCGCATTGTTCATTGGTTTAGGGGGCGGCATAGGTGTGCCAGTATCAAAGTTTACTGAAACAGCAAACCCTGTATTCGGCTTGCTTGGCAGGCTTGAATTCTCATCAACAGGTATCTTTCCTTTTGTTATTGGAGGAGAAGTTAATTATTATTCATTCAATTCACCTGATGAATTCAGAACCATAAATCTGCTCAGCAGCTACAGGACTAAAATACTTGCAATTGGTCTTAACATAGATTACTCGCTTGCAAAGCTGGTGCGTTCATCATTCACAATGCCTTTTATCTCAGTAGATGTAAAGAGCAATAATATAAAGCGAGATTATGATGTAGATACCACACTTACAGGCTATGCAAAAACTGAATCAAAAATAAGCATAGGTGCAGGTATTGGCTTTACTGTATTTATCTTTGATTTTTCAGTAAAGTATAATTACATGAAAGATAACTCATTTGTTGCTGTTACGGCAAAAACTAAATTCCCCATAATAAGGTTTTAAATGGATCTAAGATCATACGCTGAAAATATATATATAGTCCCCATCCTTATCTTTTCTGTTGTGATACATGAAATGGCGCATGCATGGGTCGCTTTAAAATGCGGTGATACCACAGCAAAGGATCTCGGGCGGATCACACTTAACCCGATCCCACATATTGATCTCTTTGGTTCAATACTGATTCCTTTATTCTCTATCCTGGCAACCGGCAGGGTATTTATTGCATGGGCAAAGCCTGTTCCTATAGATGGCAGGAATTTCAGGAATTTTAAACGCGATGATACTCTGGTTACAATTGCAGGACCGCTTTCTAATCTGATAATTGCTTTCTTATGCACCTTCCTTGTAATTGCATTTTATTATATACTAAATTCTGTAAACCCGGCAGAGGGCTCAGTAACTTTTGAATTCCTGAATTATATGTTCAAAATGTTTTACGCGGGCATAATACTGAATGTATCGCTGGCTGTATTCAACATGATACCTATTCCCCCGTTAGACGGCTCTCATGTGCTTGCGAACCTGCTGCCTGATGAGCTGGCGAATCGTTACAGGAGGATAGGATTTATGGGAATATTTATAATACTTATGCTGTTTAACTTTGTACCGGGGTTTTCTACGGTATTTATCTCGATAATTTCTTTTGTTTCAAAACCGTACCTGAATTTAATTGATATATTTATAAAATGAAAAATAACACTGCTTTCGAAGAAAATTTAGATATTGACCTTCTTGAGGAATATTACCCTGAAAGACCGCTTTCAGACAAGGAAGCTATAGAGCTTGACCTGAAGGTGGAGAAAAAAATAACATCGGGCAACCGCAATATTTTTAAAGTGATAAACCACCTTAAAGCGCTGAGAAGATATTTAATGGATAGAGATGTTAAGTGGTACAGGAAATCTGTGGTAGTTGCTGCGCTTATTTATTTTGTGACGCCAATTGACGCTATGCCTGATTTTGCACCTTTTGTAGGTTACCTGGATGATATCGGGGTTATTGCGTGGACTATAAAATTTCTGGGAAGTGAAATTACCTCTTACTATGATTAACACAGTAAAACCTTAAGCTTTAATTATTTATATTTTTTGCCCTTTCCAAACAACTTTTCTGCCTATAGCAAGCAATATTGATGTAATTATTACATAAACTGCAAAATATATTTCATATAGCTGCATATATAAGAATACCTTATACATTTTAAATTCTTTAATTGCAGGAAATAGGAAAACTGAATCAGCAATAAGCTTTACAATAAAAAAGAACAGGTATGCCTGAATGCTCAGGTAAGCCCAGCCGGAAAGTATCACAGCTCCTGATATCCATGAAAACAGCCCTATGACAATACCAAAATTGAACTCACCCATACCACCCATAGCCCAGCGCTTCTTCTGCCTGAAGAGTGTTTTTGTATCTGGACAGGGAAGTGTGATATTTTTTGTATCATCATCCAGCGGAAAAACTGTATGGCTGTAACCGGAATCTTTATGTATCTTCTGCAGCAGCAGGAAATCCTCTGTAATAGAGAATTTGATATTTTCATATCCCCCTATTTTATCGTAAGCATCTTTCCGG
>JAPUEV010000045.1 GCA_027492415.1 Ignavibacteria bacterium | reverse complement strand
ATGCTTGATGTTGCAAAGAACATAGTTCACTCTGGTAATATTACATGGCAGGTTGCCGATGCATGTGATTTGCCGTTTGATGATAACAGCTTCGACGCAATTATCTGCCAGTTCGGTGTAATGTTCTTCCCTGATAAGCAAAAGGCTATGAACGAAGCTTTCCGTGTACTTAAGCCCGGCGGGCAGATAGTTTTAAATACATGGGATAGCCTCGAAAATAACCGCATCTGTAAAATTGCCGATGATGTTGTAAATAAAGTTTTTGAAAATGACCCGCCTCCGTTCTATAAAATTCCGTTTTCCATGTATGATACCGCAGAAATTGAATCATTGCTGAAAATTGCCGGCTATAAAAATATTTCGGTTGTAAATAAAAAAATGCATGGGTATTCTGATTCACCCGCTAATGCCGTAACAGCATTTACAGAAGGTAACCCTGTCTATTTGCAGGTTATGGAGCGCGACTCCGCCCTGCTTCCGGTGTTCCAAAATATGCTGCTGGAAGCATTAATTAAAGAGTTCGGTACAGGCAGGTTTGATATTCCGCTTTCTGAATTTATCGCATCAGCAAATAAAGAATAAGGTGTAATATGGATAACCTGGAAACAGCAAAAAAATATTATGATGGCTGGGAAAATTCCGATAAGGAGCTTTTAAAAATTTCCCCCGGTATGAAATTTTTCTCGCCTGACGGAAATTTCTCCTCCGCAAAAGAGTTCCTTGATGAGTGCTGGCAGTTCAGCGGAATTTTATTTCACAATAAAATATTCCTCTCCGGCGGTGATAATGTCTGTGTAAAATATGACTATCCCCTCCCCGGCGGTTCTTTTAAGCCAATAGTGGAATGGCTGACTTTTAAAGACGGCATTATTTCTGAAATACAGGTGTTCTACGAAAAAACTGAAAATTAAAATTTAACTAACTTAATAAAATATTATGAAAGTCGGAATATTAGGTTCAGGCGCTGTTGGTAAAGCGCTGGCTATAGCTTTTGCCTCTGAAGGCAATGAAGTAACACTTGGCACCCGTGACCCCAATGCTGAAAAAATAACAGAATGGCTCTCAAAATCGGGTGGCGGCATTAAGGCAGCTACATTCGAAGATACTGCAAAGTTCGGTGAGCTTATTGTCCTCTGTCCCCTTTACCGCGCAATTGATGATGTGATAAATCTTGCAGGCAAGGCTAACCTTGAAGGTAAAATTATCATTGATACTACAAACCCCATTGCCGAAGAGCCGCCCGTGAACGGTGTGCTTAAATACGTAAAAGTTGAAGAAGGCTCAGCCGGTGAGCATGTTCAGAATATGCTTCCTTCTTCACACGTTGTAAAAGCGTTCAACAGCGTAGGCAATGCTTTCATGTATAAGCCAAATTTCGAGGAAGGCATGCCAACAATGTTCATTTGCGGCAACAGCGATGATGCCAAAAAAACCGTTACGGGAATTCTTGAAGCATTCGGATTTGATGTTGTTGATTCCGGCGGCATCGAAGCATCCAATGCGCTCGAGGGTCTCTGCATTATATGGTGCGCGCGCGGCTTCAAGGAAGGCCAGTGGGCTCATGCATTTAAACTCTTGAAAAAATAGCTTATATTTGTAATAATAACAAATTTAAAGAGAGGTTCAGCCTCTCTTTTTTAATGGAAAAAATAAATGTTCGATGAACTCCTCAAGCTCGTTACAAATGAATCAGGTGAACAGATAATTAATAATCCCGAAATTCCAAATGAACAGAACAACACTGCAATTGAAACCACAACCGGCAGTATTATCGATGGGCTTAAAAGCCAGGTAGCATCAGGTAACGGCGCTGATGTATTAAGTCTTATTGGCGGTCAGTCGGGCATACAGGGCAATCCCCTTGTTGGAAATTTGACAGCTAATGTTACCAACAGCCTGATGGATAAGCTTGGTGTATCCAACCCTGTTGCAAAGCAGGTAGCTGCTTCTCTTGTACCTGTTGTTATAGGTAAGCTTGGTACCCGTACCAACGATCCAAATGATAATGGGTTTGATATCAATTCAATTTTCGGCTCATTAACCGGGGGTAAGTCAGATCAGTTCAATTTAGGCGGATTGCTAGGCGGCTCATCCGGCAATTCCGGACAGGAACAATCAGGTGACCTTGGCAGTATATTCAATATTCTCGCAGGAAAATAAGCTTTATATCAATAATCACAATATTAAAGATCAAATATTAATTAATACAGAAATAAATAAATGAAATTACTTTTAGCGCTTCTCGTATCAGCAGTAATATTCACTTCATGCGGTAAAAAAGATGATGTAAAAACAACTGATACACAGAAAAAAGATTCAACAACACATACAAAAACAGAAACAACAACAAAATCAGATACTACTCAAAAAACAAACACCACAGATGGAATAAAGAACCTGGTTATGGAAGCTGGCAAGCTCCCTGCATCAGTAAAATATGACGGCAAAATAGTTGGCGGGGCAAGATGGGAAGATAAGAACGGGCAGAATGTGCTTATAGTATGCGAAACCGAAGAAAAAACAACAGGCGATAATCGCTCTAAAGAGCTGTTTGCATATCAGTACATCTTGAATGGCGATGATGCAAAACAGTTATGGAAGGTCAATGATTTTGTTAAAGATTGCCCGGTTGATCTGATGCTGAGCCTCATACCTAAATCAATTACCGTTACTGATATCAACAAGGATGGCATTGCGGAAAATACATTCATCTACAGGATGTCATGCAAAGGCGATGTATCACCTGATGATATGAAGCTTATCATGCATGAAGGTGAGAACAAATACGCTATACGCGGCTCTATGATACAGGTAATGGATGGTAAAAAATACGGCGGCGATATGAAACCCGATCCTTCGTTCGATAAAGGTCCGGCAGGATTTTTTGCCTACGCCCGCGACCAGTGGAAGAAATTCGAAACCGAAAAAATAGGCGAATAAAAATTATTTATTCAATATAATCAGCAACAGAAAAAGGGGCTCTATAGCCCCTTTTTTATTTGTAGAAACAGATTGTAAGCCGTCCGCATTTATATTTGTAGAGACAGGTCTCTGACCTGTCTGCCTTTAAGTTCTTATGTGAGCCACTAATCTTTCAGATATCTGTAAGGATACATTAAAAAACCCCAACAGTCATGATACTTGGGTAAAAGGAAAAATATTCAACAGCTCCCCTCCTTTCCTAAGGAGGGGAGGAAAGCAAATAACCGGCAGGTTGTTTGCTGCGGGGTGGTTTTATTTTTAGATTATAAGTTTTGAGTAACCATACCGGGAGGTCATACAAAATTTAATAACGTTCATTACAATGTGCGACCCCTAAGGGGTCGATTCATTTTCTTATTTTTTCTATAAATGTATGACTCCTGCGGAGTCAATATATCTCGGAAACACTCTTAAATATTAATAATAAATAAAAAAAGACCCCGTCAGGGGTCACACATAATTATATTATGTACTTTGCAGAGTCTCCCGAAAGGGACTCTGCAAAAAAATGAACATAACTCAACAAGATTACTATTAACAAAAATGACCGCAGAGCGGTCACATGTTTATAGACTAAATTTCATAAAATATTATGACCCCGTGAGGGGTCACACGTAATTATCCTTATTTAATTCAAACAATAATAATCCTGTATCGAGCTTTGCTGCAATGCAAGCAGCGTCCTTAAATTCACGTGATTTGTCATAGTCTTATTCAGCGCTTCAACGCTGCCTCTTATAACAAGGTCATATTTTTCCAGATCATTCAACCCTACTGAATTCGCTATCAGGTAAAATCCCGGCTTCGGCAGCTTTTCAAGATCAAGCTTAA
>JAPUEV010000044.1 GCA_027492415.1 Ignavibacteria bacterium | reverse complement strand
AGCATATTTTATTAAAAAAAACTGAGAGAACATATTTATCCTGAAAGTCTTTTCAAGCTGAGATCTGGTAATTTTTGTAATATCTTTTTGCGGGTATTGTACGCCGGCATTATTGACAACAACATCAATTCTGCCAAAGCTCTTTAATGTTTTATCAACAGCTCTTCTGCAAAATGATTCTGAAGAAACGTCACCGGGTATCAGGATACACTTACGGTTTTCTGCTTCAATGTAACTTTTTGTCAGTTTAGCATCCTTATGTTCGTTAAAGTAAAGTATGGATACATTGCAGCCTTCTTTAGCAAAAGCTACGGCTACTGCCCTTCCTATTCCGCTATCTCCGCCGGTTATAATTGCAGTTTTACCTGATAGCTTTCCGCCTGCAGGCTGTTTAGCAGTGGTAAATACCGGTTTGGGAACCATTGAAGCTTCGATCCCTGGCTGCCTGTTTTGCTTTTGTGCTTTTCTTACTTTTTTCTTTGTTGAGCTTTTTTGCATTCTAACAGATATTAGTTAAAGGTTTAGGCCTGCTTATAATCTTAATGTTATCCTTAAAATGAAAATAAGCTGAGATGCATTTAATTCCCTTTAATATTTTGCCTATTGCAATATTATTGGTTTTTCTGAAAGTACTAAGATGCTCACCCGGCACACCCTTATTGCAAAAAGAGATGTTTATTTTATCAAAATCCCTTTCCCTGAAAGTTTCGATATATTTTTCAAGGATATCAGAAGCATGTTTAGTTTTAAAATTATGCAAATGAAAGTAAATGAAAAGATCGTTATTTTCGCCTTCAATAAAAAGCTGTTTTCCTAAATTCTCCATTACATACCTCCCCGGTAATGTTTTTATTAAATAGCTACTTCAAGTACTTTTCTGAACTCTTTCCTGGCCCTGTGAAGCCTGCTTTTAACTGTACCAAGCGGCCATTTAAGCTCTTTAGATATTTCGAGCAGTGAAAATTCTTCAAGGTGGAACAGAATAATTACCTGCCTGTATTCATCCTTAATGCTTTCTATCAGCTTCATAACTTCATAATACTGCAGGCTGCTTTGGGTTTCGTTAACAGAAGGCTCATGTGTTACAGTTTCGAGGCTGTAGCTGGGATGCGCCTGTTTTTTCCTGTTAAAATTTATAAACAGGTTTTTCATGATCCTGTACAGCCAGGCTTTTGAATTGGTGCCGGGCTCAAAAGAATCGATGAATTTATATGCCCTAATGAGTGAATCCTGTAACAGGTCTTCAGCGTCAAATTCATTTTGGGTCATTTTTTTTGCAATATTTAAAAAATAATCGTAATGGATATAAATTTCTTCGAGGAATACTTTATTTTTTATCATTTTAAATCTCCTTTTACCCTAATGGATTTTTGCCGCTAATTATTTTAATAAGTACTACTACGATCGCTATGATCAGAAAAATATGAATGAATCCGCCTAATGTTGTTGACGATACAATACCTATCAGCCATAGCACAATCAAAACGATGAAAACTGTCCATAACATAAATTTACCCCCGTAAATTTCTTTTTTGCAAATAAAATCTTATTTCACAGATACAGAATAGAAAAAAACCATATTACCAGTAAACCAATACTGAGCCATTTGTAGATCTCTTCGTTATATTCTTCGATCTCTTCATCCGCAATTTCTTCGTTAAACTCTGAACTTTTTTTAAAATTTATCATGAGATTGCTTTCATTTTAATTTTTTCCAGAAAGTTTTTAAACCGGTATTTGCTGCCTTAAGGATATTTGATGTTTCCTTCATTGTAAATCCGGCTGCAGTTTGAAGAGAGTCGAGAGAATCAGCAACAGAATTTCCCTTTTCAATAAATCTGCCTGAAAGCTGCTCAGTTTTCGATGTCAGTGTTTTAACTGTGGTACTGATACCTTTTAGATCTTTTAAAACTTCATTGATATCAGTTAACACCGGTGTTAATTCATCTTTAAAGTTACTTACCTTTTTATCTACAGAATCAAATATCACTTTGAACTTTTTAACATAGATAACGAGGTAAATACTTAACAGAGCAGCTGAGGCAAACATGATTATCTCCATCACGATCCTAATTATATTCAGGGTTTCCAATGGATTTATTGTTTAACTTTAGAATGTTTTCTTTCTTCGTTGTATGTATCTATACCGGATCTAACTGCATCCTTTATCTTGCCTGCTTCTTCGGTAACAAATTCCTTGCCGCTTGTCACCATTGATGCAGCCTTAAGCTTCGCATCTGAGATAAGGTCTTCAGCTTTTTTCCTTCCGTCAGCAATAACCTCTGAAGCACGCATTTTAGCAGAGCTTATGTATTCTTCTGTATCATTGTATATTTCTTTGCTTTTTTTGCCGATATCTTTCCTGAATTCCTTACCGCTCTTTGGTGCATAAAGTAAAGCTGTTAAGCCGCCTACAACACCGCCTGCTAATAAGCCAAGCATAAATCCCTTTACTGATGATCTTTCTTCCATTTTTAGCTCCTCGTACATTATATTGTTATTTAGTTATTGTGATTTAAAATTATTCAGTCCAAGCTTATTGATCTTTACATCAAAACGCAGCTTAAACCCTGTTGATTCATTAAAAGCCTGGTCAAGATAAAGCATACCATATACCGGGCGGCTGGTTACGCCACTATCATATTTACCCTTTAAGTAGAAGCCGTATACTGTGTTAAACAGAAGAGGCGCTGTAAATGAATTTGTGTTATCCATAGTAAAATCATTTTCTGTTAATGTGGTATCGCTATCCGGAATAACTTTCATTGTATCGAACTGAGCCTGTGAAACCTGGAGCGCTATAAGCTTGAACCTTGTTTTATATCCCGGTACTGAAGACGGAAAATCAGAGAGGTCACCTGAGCGGAAATAATAAACTGAATCTCCGAATGATATTGAATCGATCAGGTTAGCATCTTTATACCTGCTGGAATCCTGTACTACCATGCCTTTGAACAGATCCACTGCGCTTAAGGCATCATCAAACGGGATAGTTCTTTCAGAAATTAAAAGGTTATTAAAGTTCACTGCATTTGTATCAGTTGCTACGGGGGTTATCGGGTCTGTTTCATCGCTGCAGCCGTAATAGAATGCTGAAATGAAACCTGCTATTAAAAAATATTTGATAAATGCTTTCATATATTGTAGTTTTTTTTATTTAAATTAATTTGCAGGAAGCTTTTCAGCTTCCTGCATTATTGAAATAGTAAAATTAGTTATCTGATTCTGAATTCAAGACCTGCGTTTACAGTCATAAATCCTACAGAACCTGTCTGTGTGAAGATATTATGGTATTTGGTCTTAGCAAGAATACTTTCTGCATCTGCAAGGAATAAGCTTGCACCAATTCCGCCGTTAATACCTGCATTTGTTCTTGATACCTGATCAATAGTTGATGTATTATCTTCAGGATTTATATAGCTGTTCTGCTTAAAGTAATATGCACCTGCACCGCCTTCAAAGTATACCTGTGATTTTAACTTAGGATGTGTGAAATAATATCTGGGTCCTGCTGAAAATTCCATATACTGTCCGATAGGTGCGCCTGATTTCTTTGATGACATGAACATGTAAGAAAACTTGGTATACAGAGCAACTTCCTTATTTATTTTAAGTCCAAGATCAAGACCTGCCATGCCGCCCGGCTTGAAATCATTTCTGAAGTCACGTGAGAGCGGGAATATTGCGCCGCCTGAAGGAGCTATTAAAAATTCCGGGAATACCTGTTTTTTTACTGTTGATTTTGTTACAGGTTTATTTGATACCTGCGAATAATATGTTACTGCAAAAAATAACAGGGTTATTAAAGCTGCTGAAAGTGTATTTCTTAACGATTTCATTTT
>JAPUEV010000043.1 GCA_027492415.1 Ignavibacteria bacterium | reverse complement strand
TAATATTCTTCCCACAGCCGCTCTATCTTTTCTTCATCATCAAAACATTTTACACTTGTAAAATTATTCACTGGTATAAGCTTTTCAAGTGATCTTAAAGCGCCGGCAAATAAACCGTCCAGCTTCCTGTTCTTGTATTCTGCGGCAAGTTTTTTTTCAAACTCTGCCTTATCATTTTTAACGGCACTGTGGACAATAAAGCTCTCAGCAAGCCTGGTCAGATCAGATGTCTGGTTCTTAAGCTTTTTTAAATTGAAATCTTCACCCGGAAAAAGTTTGCTGAATAATTTTTCTTTTTCCAGCTCCCTGGAATTAAATTCCGGGAAATATTCAAAAATTAAATAATAAAGCTTAGTAACATCTCTGCCTGTGCTGAAAAATGGTGATGTTATGAATTTATCAAAGGATTTGAATTCATCTGCTTTAAAGCTCTTAAGTATTTCAATTAATTTACTATCGAACAATTGAGACTTTATCTGTTAATTAACCTGCAAATTTTGACAAATATAGCAATTATTTGCGCAATTTGTTGAGACTTTTAGAAATAATTTCTTTGAATTACTTTCTTTAAGCCATTAGTTTTGTATCGTAATAATAAAAAATATATATGGTATCTAATCAGTTAGATAAAAAAATTGAGATGTTAAAAGTTATCCTGAATAACATCAATTCAATGACAGTAAAAAACATCAGTATTTCAGCGGAACTGGAGCTTTTTATCAGAAAAATATCAAAAACGGAAAATAAACTGATATTTGAAAATCAGCTGGATGAAATGCTGAGTAAATACAGAGATAATAAATAATTAAGTAATAAATTTTTAGTTTTAATTTTACATAAATAATTTTAATTTACTAAATCACATCAATTTAATTTAACAAACAGTATGAAAAAAACATTCATCTATTTAACAGTTGTGATGCTTTTCTTCGTTTTAAGCTCAGGCAAGGGAAAAGCAGGTACAATTACAGAAACAAAGAGCAGCCTTCAAAATGTAATATCATTAAATGCAGATCCAAGTGTTTTACAGCCCGCATATTATGATGTAACAAACTGGTCAACAAGCGGCAGGCAGATACTTCTGAACGGGAAACCGTTCTTTGCAAAAGGTATGGGTTACCAGCCGGTCCCGGTTGGCTCACATCCAAACAATTCACCAAACGGTGACTATTTTACCGCTGATTATGCAGGTATTTACCAGCCTGATGTTGACAAAATGGCGGCTATGGGTGTAAATGCTATTAAGATTTACAGCTGGTATCCTGATAAGGACCACTCAGCATTTTTAAATTACTGCTACAGCAAGGGTATCTATGTTCTTGTCGGTTACTTCATGCCTCCCGGAACTATTATAGGTGAGTTCCAGCAGAAACTTGCGCTCTTTAAAACACTTGCGCAAATGACATCAACTCACCCTGCAATTATGGGTTATATGCTTGGCAATGAAAACGTAGGCAGCGATGTTAATAACCCGCAATTCTGGAACAACTATAACGCAATTGCTGCAGCATTAAAACAGATCGCTCCAAATAAGCTTACTACCACTGGACTTGTTGATGACGGAATGAAATCTGTAATAGCAGGCAATAACTATATGACAAGCCTAGATGTTTGGGGTATTAATGTATTCCGCGGCAAAACACTGGGTGATTTTTACTCAACATTCATGTCTGCATCAAAAAAACCTGTATGGATAACTGAGATTGGCTTTCCTAATTCAGTAAGGAATAATGGTGTTCCCGGAATGATGCCTGATAACGGAAAAGCGGTGGGTGATTACACAGAATCCGTACTTGAGGAAATATTTGATAACAGCTCTGATGATGAACCGGATGATCCCGTAGGCGGAATATTCTATTTCATGTTCTGTGATGAATGGTGGAAGCAGGAATGCCCCGCATGCTGGGCGCCAAACGGACAGAACTGCTCATGCGGACCCACAACACATGATTTTACAGCAACCAACTATACAGATAATTTCCCCGGGAAGTACTGGGATGAAGAATGGTTCGGAATTTACACTGCTGATAGACAGCCAAGAGAAGTAGTCAGTGTCCTGAAAACAATGTTCGGAAAATAATCCAAATTAATAACGTTTTTATTAAAGCAGTCCATTGGACTGCTTTTTTATTTATGAGTTTTATAATTACAGTATAATATTTAATTTTGCCGAAGAAAATTAATCCATAAATACTTTGAGCAGCGTAAACAGGCAGCTGGCAGCAATTATGTTCACTGATATTGCGGGTTATACCGCAATGATGCAGGAAAATGAATCCGGTGCAATGGAGCACAGGAACAGGCAGCGTATTGTACTGGATGAATATATACCGCTGCATAATGGTAAAATACTTCAGACTTTTGGTGATGGTACGCTTGCAGTGTTTAACAGCGCTGTCGAAGCAGTCACATGCGCAGTCAAAATGCAGCTTGAGCTGCAAAGAGAGCCAGTTTGTCCTTTGCGAATCGGCATTCATGTTGGTGATATTACCTATGACGAAAAGGATATTTTTGGAGATGGCGTTAATGTTGCCTCGAGGATCGAATCTGTTTCCACAGCAGGCGGTGTTTTTATTTCGGATAAAGTTTATGATGATATAAAAAACCAGCCCTCACTTCCTGTTGTATCTATGGGGATCTTTAATTTTAAAAATGTAAGCAGACCCGTTGAAGTTTATGCATTAACAAGCAAAGGCATTAAGGTACCTGATAAAATTGATGCAGAAGGGAAATTAAAAAGTAAAACAGAAGTTGTTGCTGTGCTTCCGTTCGCTAATATGAGCAGTGACCCTGACAACGAATATTTCAGTGATGGTATTTCAGAGGAAATATTGAATGCACTTACCAGGGTGCAGGGTTTGCAGGTAGTAGCAAGAACATCTTCGTTTTCCTTTAAAGGGAAGAACGAAGATATGCGGGAAATAGGGAAGAAGCTCGGGGCATCATCACTCATAGAAGGAAGTGTAAGAAAAGCAGGCAGCAAAGTAAGGATCACAGCCCAGCTTATCAATACCACAGACGGAACACATTACTGGTCTGAAACCTACGACAGGGAACTAACGGATATTTTTGCCATACAGGATGAGATCTCTCTTGATATTGCCCATAAGCTTGAATCACAGTTTGCAAATGTACATTCACCGTCACATCTTGTCACTTCTGCAACTACCAGTATAGAAGCATACGAAATTTATCTTAAATGCAATTATAAGCTTTCTTTTGCGCCAACACCTGAGCTGCAGCTTGAAGTTGTAAATGAGCTGGAAAAAGCCGTTCAGCTTGACCCCGCTTTTGCAAAAGCTTACGCGCTGCTTGCAACAACATATGTTACAATGGGAGTTTGGCGGTTAATAAACCCTCTGGATGCATATGCCAAGGCTAAGGAATATTCGCTCAAGGCATTGTCATTTGACAGCTCGCTTGCTGAAGCATACCTGGCTTATGCTGATTATAAAAAGTATAACGACTGGGACTGGGAAGAGACAGGAAGATCAATCCTGAAAGCAATGAATCTTAATCCTGCTAATGCAGATGTTTTTGCTGATTACAGCAATTACCTTCGCAGCACAGGTAATTATGAGGAAGGTCTTATGTATGCTCAAAAAGCCGTTGCGCTGGACCCCCTCTCCATTAATTTCATGAATAACCTTGCTAATCATTATGTTATCCTGAAGCAATATGATAAGGCAGAAGAAGTTTATCTTGGCGCATTAAAGATTAATCCGGAAAGCAAGCCTACTATTTACGAATATGCATTTTTGTTTTGCGCCAAAGGTGATTATGATGCGGCTTTAAAATATGTTAATACCAAAATAGATGAAGGTCACAAATGGCTTAGCAAAATGAACATTATAACCTTGCTATACAGC
>JAPUEV010000042.1 GCA_027492415.1 Ignavibacteria bacterium | reverse complement strand
AGTGATTATGATATAGGCGTCAGGATCCAGACATTTTCAGTCGGGCTTGGAGCAGAAGTGAATCCTATTGGACATAATTCAGCAATATACCCCGCAGTTTTCGGGCTGATGCGGATGAACCTGCTGGGCGGGGAAACATTCCATAAAGCGGGACTCGATTTCTTTAAAGTTGTGCCAAGATACGGATACTCAGCGGGCTTTAAGCTGTATTTCAGGATAAAGAGCACTATTGATATGTTCGCAGGATACAGCTATTCATTTGATAACGCGTGGAACAGGCAGGCAGGGGAGGAAACTCCCGAAGATGCACATGTAATAGTGCTGAGAGATGCCAAAAGTCCCACAAACGGCTTAACTTCAGATAGGCGCGTTGCGTATTGGGCACTGTATTTGGGTATGAATTTTTTCTTTAAATAACGTAATTTTACAAAATTCAATTAAGTGGTTTTGCGAGGAGCGTTAGCGACGAAGCAATCCCATAATTAAATATTAAACAAGAGCAGCATTTAACAATATAAATAAAATCAATATGGCAGAAACAAAAGATCTTGTAACACCGCAGGTAGCAGCTCCTCATGTAACTGACGGAATTGTACTCACAGAAAAAGCGGTTGGTGAAGTAAAAAAGATTATGTCAGAAAACTCTATACCTGAAGACTATGTCTTAAGAATAGGGGTTAAAGGCGGAGGATGCTCAGGGCTTACCTTTGATGCAGAGCTTAAGCCTAATGATAAGATCCTGATGTATGATAACATAAAAGTGGCAGTTGACTGGAAGAGCATTCTGTACTTAACCGGCACAACTGTTGATTATACCGATGGCCTGACCGGCAAAGGATTTGTATTCAACAATCCTTCCGCAAAAAAGACCTGCGGCTGCGGCAGTTCATTCGGCGTATAAAATTATATTCAAAGCTTTCATCCAAAAAAGATTTTAAATCCATTAATTTAAAAGAGCAGCTTTTTATGAAAGATAAAAGCAGAAGGCAGTTCATTAAAGCTTCTGCCATGGGAGCAGTATCGCTCACTCTTTTACCAAAGTTTGAATTTTTAAATAAAAATTATAACGAAGGCATCGTGCCTTCTGAACCCAAAGGAGGTTTTCAACAAATGGCATACGAATGGAAATTCAATCCACGTCCATATTCAGATGAAGAGGCTAAATCATTGCTTAAAGATGTTATTGACGCTGAAACAACTGACTGGCATTACAACACACATCATAAAGGATATGTGACATTCTTAAATAACATAGAAAAAGAGCTTGAATCCGCTGACCTCGCAAAGGCAAACGGCAACTGGTCTGATATAGGCGAGCTGAAAAGAAGGTTCACATGGAACCACTCAGGCGCATACCTGCATGATGTTTACTGGGATAACATGGGCGGTGACGGCGATATTTCAAAAGGACCGGATGTTAAAGCTGCAATCGAAGCGAACTTCGGCTCATTTGATAACTGGAAAGCTGAATTTAAAGCCTGCTCACTTGCTGCTAAATTAAGCGGCTGGGGCCTGCTTGTATTTGACAGGCTTTATTCCGGCAGGCTTATCAACGTGCTTGTTGATGAACACCAGTACGGCGCTATCTGGGGCGGGGTTCCGCTGGTAGCATGTGATGTTTTTGAACATGCTTACTATCATAAAGATGGTCCGGGCAGGGCTAAGTACATTGATAACTTTATCAACGGACTTAACTGGGCAAGGATAAATGACAGGTTCAACAAATACTGTAAATAATTTCAAAATTCAATAAGCCGGCAGGCAAATTTTCAGCCTGCCGGTTTTATTATATACAAAACTATTAAAATACATATTATATTTGGATAAATACAGAAGTTTACTGGTTATAATTTTTGCTGCATTTTTGTTAGTATCAGCCGGCTGCGGTAAAAAAAGCGATGATAAAACCACCACAGGCAGCGATAAAAAAGAGTTTGGCTGGAAGGATAATATTACTTCAGCAGATATACCTGACTTCCCGGTAAAAGGTTTTATTGGCGGCAAAGAAGTTCAGTTTGCATACATAAATTTTGAAAAATGGCGCGGCTCTAAAGATAATGTGATTAATTTTTCAATGGTAAAGCCAGAGCAGAACTGCGGCTTCATCGAAAATTTTGAAGGTTTCACAATCCTGAATAAAGGTAACGAAATAAAACAGGGTCCTTTTGTAAAATCAAAGTTCGCAGATGACCCCCAAAGCTACCAGGTGAGCTTTAAGCAGGCAGGAAATAAATCCGCTGACCCGTGGAACTGCGCGCTTGAAATTGAAAGCATAACTGATGAGACCGTAAAAGGTAAAATTGCGCTATTCTTTAACGATGGCAGCAAAAGCTGGCTTGCCGGAAAATTTGAAGCCGCATTATGCAATAATTAGTAGCTTTGTCATTCCCGCGTAGGCGGGAATCTCTATTGTATTGTATCGATTAGTATTAAATTAAAGGTAATTATATAAATTAAAACCATAATTTCTTAAGCATGAAAACAAAATTCAATTTATTATTCACAGCATTAACTTTAACCGCAGTACTTATTGCTGGATGCGGCAAAAAGCCGGATCAGAAAACTGAAGGCGATAAAAAAGATTCAACCAAATCAACAACTCAGCAGAACACAGTTGCCGGCGAAAATAAAACCGACCAGAAAACAACTGACAGCAAAACCAATGAGCTTGGTATCAAAGAAGGTATGCCCGCTGACTATCCAAAAGATGTGCCGCAGCCGGTTAATTCAAAATGTCTCGGCTCTTTAAACACAACTGAAGGTACTGTGGTTACTTTCGAATCTACCGATAAGCCTAAAGCTATACTGGCTCCGTTCGGCGAGGGACTTGAAAAAGCAGGCTTTAAAAAAGGTGAAGGCGAAATGATGTCTGATGACGGCGGAATGTCAGTGTGGACAATGGAAAAAAGAGAAGTAAGCATAATGCTTGCATGGGATAAAGAAAAAAATAATTCTTCTGTAGTAGTAACATATAGGTAAAAAAATACTAAAAATGAAATTTGGAAATAAAATAATGAGCATAGCAGTTTTGCTGTGCTCATTATTTCTTTTAGAGCCCTTCCTTAACAATATCTACGCGCAGTACCCTGTTGTTTTTGTATCAAGGAATATAACCCAGGGCGGAAGTGTATACTACCCTCAGGCAGGTTTACTGCCGGGCATGGGTCCTTATTCACGCACTTCAATTGTTGGCGGCAGGCTTATTGTAAGGGAAGCAAACGGCACGGTTCGGGTGCTGGTTGACAGCACTATGAATTTTGGCGGTATCAGTCTTGTAGATGTATCTGACCCGTGTGTTTACTGGAATGCATCAAAGATCGTTTTTGCAGGCGTTGAAAACCGTGACAGCAGCTGGAGGATCTACGAAATTCGTGCTGATGGTTCCGGGTTCAAAAAAATTACTTACACTAACCGTAATGTAAGCCTTGCGCAGTTCGGACCCATTGCAGATAAATTTGTAAAGTATGATGACGTAGACCCATGTTACCTTCCCGATGGAAGGATTTGCTTTTCAAGCACAAGGTACCCCGCAATTTCTGAATATACTGCAAAGAGAGTAACCAATATCTATATTATCGATTCAACATCGCTTAACCTGCACAGGGTAACTACTGAACGCAACGGCGCTGATGAACCTACTGTAGACCCAATTTCAGGAAAAATTGTTTACAGCAGGTGGTGGCTTAACATTGACCACCCCTCAATTTTAACACCAAACGGAATAACACGTGATTCTGCGCTTGCAGTAACCAGTGATATGGCAAATATTTGGTCAGCTGCAAAAATTAGACCTGATGGCGAGGGACTTTCTCTGTACGCCGGTACCGGTAACCTGCGCTCCGGACAGAATAATTACCGTCCTTCATTGCTTAGCGA
>JAPUEV010000041.1 GCA_027492415.1 Ignavibacteria bacterium | reverse complement strand
ATTCCCTGTTGGAAGCTTGCCATCTGTGTAGAGGTAAGAGCCTCCAATAGAGAGATATTTAACCGGTGATATGCTGAAATTACCAGCACGGATGCTGTAAGTTTCTGTTCTTGCTGTATCATTAATATCAGTAAAATCCATACCGCCGGCAACAAGTGTACCGTTGAACTTAATATCGCCTTTTTTGCCGAAGCCGTGTTTGAAATTAACCTTTGCCCCGTCAAATTCTGTATTCCATCCTATCGGGCGGCTTTCAAAAGAATTTAATGTTAAACCGCTGCCGAATATCTCATAATAATTTCCTGCCCTTACTGTAAAATCATCTTTTTTGAACTCAAGGAACCTGCGTGTAATGCCTTTTTTGCTTACACCAAACTCTATCGGGTCATCGTATTCATACCTTACACCTGCCATAAATTCATTAACAAAAAGCCTTACATCGCCAAGCTCTTCAAAATATTTTTTTGTTACGTCTCCTGTTACGCTGTTTTCCTTCCCTATACCGTATCTCAGGATATTGGATGCGGAAACCCTTACATTTAATTTGGGCTGTGAATAAATTCCAACAGAAGTAAAAATTAAAACTACAAAAAATAAAGATACTGCCCTCTTTATATTCAGCATTTTCTAATTCTTCCCTATCTTAATTGCATCTTTAATTTCTGATTCAAGCTTTGCGTCATCACCCTGGATATAACCTGAGTATGTTTTAAATATGCTTCCGTTCCTGTCAAGGAAAACTGAGAACGGAGGATCCTGTCCCCCGAAATTACTGAATACATTTTTATCTGTATCATACAGTACAGTGAACTTATAGCTTTTAGAATCGATATATGGTTTTACTTTTGAAAGTGATTTCTGGTCGTCAATGCTTATAGCCACAAATACAAAACCTGAATCTTTGTATTTATTCCACAGCTCATTTAATACTTTCATTTCTTCTTTGCATGGTACGCACCATGTAGCCCAGAACTGTACGAAAACCGGTCCTTTTTTTAGAAGCTCAGAGAGCTTTACGCTGTTACCATCAAGGTCATTCAGATCAAAATCATACCCTTGTGAAAATGAGCGGGATGAGAATACAAATACTAATATAAATACCGATAATGCTAAAATTTTCTTCATTATTGCCAAAAATTAGTTAGAAATTTCACTTAATTATTTTAACAAAGAAACTACTATTGCAGTTACAATTATATTCAGTATAGAAAGCGGGAGCATAACCTTCCACCCGAGGTTCATCAGCTGGTCATACCTGAAACGCGGAAGCGACCATCTGACCCATATAAAGAAGAATACAAGGAACGCTACTTTACCGCAGAATACCAGTACCTGTAAAATTGCAGTTACCATTGGAGGTAAGCCAAAGGTCTGCAGGTACGGGAACTGCCATCCGCCTAAATATAAAGTTGTAATTACTGTTGAGGCTACTATCATATTTGCATATTCAGCAAGAAAGAATAATGCGAACTTCATGCTGGAGTATTCCGTGTGATATCCGCCAACAAGCTCGGGTTCAGCTTCAGGAAGATCGAACGGTGAGCGGTTGGTTTCTGCAAATGATGCTACAAGGAATATAATGAATCCTAACGGCTGAAGTACAAGGTTCCATTTCCATCCGTACTGGTGAAGCACTATATCCTGCAGGCTTAATGAACCGGTTATGAGTACTATACCAACTACTGCAAGACCCATTGAAAGCTCATAGCTAATCATCTGCGCGCTGGACCGTATCCCCCCGAAAAGAGAATATTTGCTGTTGGATGACCATCCGCTGAGTGTTATGCCGTAAACACCAAGCGAAGTTAAGGCAAGTATATATAATACCCCAACATTAACATCAGTTATCTGAAGAGATATTACCCTTCCGAAAAGCTCTATCTGGTGGCCGAAAGGAACTACAGCAATAGTTGTTAACGCCACAAAAATAGATATCATCGGCGCAAGTGTATGTATAGCTTTATTTGCCTTGGTTGGAACGATATCTTCCTTGAAGACAAGCTTAATTACATCTGCAAAAGACTGCAACAAACCCTGGTACCCAACCCTGTTGGGTCCGTACCTGTTCTGCATAAATGCCGATACTCTGCGCTCAGCATAAACCGCATATGCCACTGATACAAGCAGCACATTTATTACAAGTGTTATCTTAATAGCTGAAATAAGTAATTCAATCCACACGGATCTAACTCTCCATTAATTTATTTTTTAAGATATTTATTTTTTCTATCGGCGCCGGGTCAGTTTTATTTATTACTGCCAGATAAAAGCTTATCCAGTCGCCTAAATACACAAGATCAAAAATCCTTTCAAGCTTTGATGTACCTTCTGATTCAACTTCTATATCCATACCCCTGTATGGCTCAAGGATCTCTTTGGTGATCTTCTGCCTTTTTACGATCCTTGGGTTATCTTCCCTATCGAGAAGATATATTAATGCAAAATTACGCAAAAATTCTGAATTTTCCTGCCACCCAACTATTTCATTGTGGTTTAATTCCGGGAAGTAATTGCCAAATGCCAGTGTTTTGGAATTTTCGGCAAACTGTCCGCGCCACCTTAGATTTACCACATCCAGCAAATCATTGGATGAATAAATTATGGGTATTTTGCCGTGCAAATGCTCTGCAATATTTACCGCTGAATTTGATGCTTCGCTGTAATTACCGTACTGCATAGAGCGTTCTGATGCAAGTTCAATGACGCCCTGGATATCACGGTCACGCTCAGGAATAAATTTAAGCCTGATAAAGAGCTTTAACATTGTAAAGAAAGAAAATGCGAGTGCACATCTTGGCTGGTAGCCGCGGGGAACTTTGATGACGTAATTACCGTCATTTTCAGCCATTACTGAAAGTCTGCCGCCTGAAGATATGCAGACAATTTTACATCCCTTGCTCTTCGCATCATTATAAGCTGAAATTGTCTCTTCAGTTTCACCGGAGTAGCTTGAGGCAATTACAAGTGTATTTTCATCTGCGTAATGCGGAAGGTAATAATTCCTGTTCTGCTGTACGGGAATATTTATTTCATACTGCAGGTAGCTTCTCAAAAGGTCACCCCCTATTGCAGAACCGCCGAGTCCGGTGATGATGATATTTTTAATACCTGAAATATCCATATCAATTGAGATATTATTGCCTATCTCAACCGCCTGTTTTACCTGTTCCGGAAAATCAGAAAGTACTTTAAAGATGTTCGTACTGTCATGAATTTCTATTTCTGTTTTTGTAACCATAAGTGTGTAATTTAATTTAAATGCTTGCTAAGCTTTTCAGCTATATTTTTATTGAAACAATCTTCTATATAATCTTTGATCTCATCAATGGAGCTCATAGTTAAAACCTTTTCAGCTACTTTTTTTGCGTTCTCAAAATCAACCAGCCTTACAAGCCGTTTTATCTGCAGGTATGATGTTGAAACCACACTCAGCTCAGAAACTCCCAGCCCAATAAGCAAAAGACTTGCATACTGGTCAGAAGCCATTTCTCCGCATACGCTTACAGGTATGTTATGCTTTGCAGCGCTTTTCACTGTCATATTGATGAGCCTTAGTACTGAAGGATGGAATTTCTCGTATAAGTCAGCTACAAGGCTGCTATCCCTATCAACAGCAAGTGTATACTGTACCAGGTCGTTGGTACCTATGCTGAAGAAATCTACCATTTCAGCAAGCTCATCTGCAAGTATTACGGCAGAAGGTATTTCTATCATCACTCCAACCTTAATATTTTCATCATACCTTAAATTCTGTTCCTTCAACTCTGCTTTAGCCTGCTCTATAAGCTCGAATGTTTTCTTTACTTCTTCTATGCCTGATATCATCGGAAGCATTATCTTTATATTGCCTGCTGATGATGCCTTTAAAATTGCTCTTAACTGCGCAAGAAAAATATCTTTTTTATCCAGGCATATCCTGATTCCGCGCCAGCCTAAGA
>JAPUEV010000040.1 GCA_027492415.1 Ignavibacteria bacterium | reverse complement strand
TCAACGCTAAGTGTTGTACCGGTAATAAATGCTGCATCATCTGATGCAAGGAACAGATATGCTTTGGCAATATCAGCCGGTGAGCCTAATCTCCCAAGCGGTGTGCGTTCTTTAATGCTGTTAAGTATTTTTTCGGGTACACTGCCAAGCATTCCCGTATCAATAAAGCCGGGGGCAACAGCATTCACTGTAATGCCTTTTTTGCCAAGCTCCCTTGCCCAGGTTTTTGTCATACCTATAACTCCGCTTTTTGAAGCTGCATAGTTCGTCTGCCCGAAATTACCGTATAATCCCACAATAGAAGATGTATTTATTATCCTTCCGTAATTATTATCTGTCATATGCATAACGGCATATTTGGTCATATTAAAAACTCCCTTTAAATTTATGCTTATTACCTTATCGAACTGTTCTTCGCTCATTTTCTGAAGCGATGCATCGCTTGTAATGCCGGCATTATTAATTAGAATATCTATTCTGCCGAACCGTTTTATTGTTTCATTAATGCAAATAAATGCAGATGACTTATCGGAAACATCAGTCCTTACAAATTTGCAGTTTCCTCCAAGAGTTATTTCAGCAGCATTCCCCGGAATTTCATCGATATCTGCTATGATGACATTTGCGCCATTTTTCAAAAAAAGCTTCGCAGTTTCAAACCCAATTCCGCTTGCTGAACCTGTAATTATTGCCGTTTTACCCTGTAATTTCATATTATAGAAAAATTTTTCTGTTAAAATTTAAATTACTATTTTTTATCAGCTAATAAAATACCTGCTAATGCCTTATGATAATCTGATCAAAGATGTAAATATTTGTAACATTCGGAACTTGATTGCAATTATAGCTATTAATTACCAATAGTTAGGTTGCTTTACATTTCTTTACAAACTTAATTTGCGTATTTTTGATAAATATCTAATATTTACAGTTTGAAAAAGACAATATTATACATTGTATTACCCCTTTTATTGCTTGTTATACTTGGCTTGATACTTGTGCCGAAGTTTATGGCAAAGAACGATAAACCGGACGCTGATAAAAAACAGAACCAGAAATCTCAGCAGATATCTGTTGATGGATTTGTTATTAAAACAGAAGTTCTGGATAATGATATCAGGGCAATTGGCAATATTAAAGCAAATGAAGAAGCTGAGATAAGAAGCGAAGTATCAAGAAAAATCAGGGGAATATATTTTAAAGAAGGCACATATGTAGGCAAAGGAAAGACGTTGTTCAAGCTTGATTCCGATGACCTGACCGCAAAGCTGAGAAGGCAGGAAGTTGATGAAAGGCTTGCCGTAACAAAGCTTGAAAGAGAAAAACAGCTTATTGAAAAAGGACTTACCTCACAGGAAGAGTATGATGTCCTTGAAACCACACTTGAACAGATAAGAGCAGAGATATCCATTACAAGAATTGACATTTCAAAAACATATGTAAGGGCACCGTTTTCAGGTATCATAGGCTTAAGGAATGTAAGCAGCGGCGCATATGTTACACCCCAAACAGTACTTACTACAATGCAGGATGTAAGCAAAGTTAAGATCGATTTTTCAATTCCCGAAAAATATATCTACCTGTTTAAAAGCGGCCAAAAAATAAATTTCAAAGTTGATGGTATTGAGGGCGAGTTTGAAGCTGAAATATATGCTTATGAGCCGAAAATTGAAAATGATACACGCTCATTGGTATTACGCGCAATAACCACCAATCCCGGTAAAAAGCTGATGCCGGGCACATTTGCAAATGTTACATTCATGGTTAACCAGAGCAGCGACGCAATGATGATACCGACAGAAGCGCTGATACCTAAGCTGAAGGGGCAGAGTGTTTATGTTGTTAGAGAAGGTAAAGCAAAGCTTGTTGATGTGAATATAGGAGAAAGAACCCAGTCTCTGATACAGATTATATCAGGTGATATAAAATCAGGTGATACAATAATTACCACAAATATATTAAGAGTTAAAGAGAATTCACCTGTAAAAATAGAAAAAACAAATTAATACATGAGCCTCAGTGCAACATCAATAAGAAGACCGGTCCTTTCAATTGTATTTTCTCTGATACTGGTTATCTTTGGAATTGTTGCATTTACCTTTCTTGAAGTTCGTGAATATCCCAGTGTTGACCCTCCCATAGTAACAGTTTCCACATCATACTCCGGCGCAAACTCAGAAGTTATTGAAACACAGATAACTGAGCCTCTCGAAGAGTCGCTCAACGGTATCGACGGAATAAAAAGCCTAACCTCACAAAGCAGGGAAGGCTCAAGCCAGATCACTATTGAGTTCAGCCTTGATCGCAACCTTGAAGATGCCGCAAATGACGTGCGTGACAGGGTTTCCAGGGCGCTCAGGAATCTTCCTCCGGATGTTGATGCTCCGGTAGTGCAGAAATCTGATGCTGATGACTCGCCAATTATTTTCATGTATGTGCAAAGCAACACAAAAAGCATCCTTGATGTAAATGCATTTGCAACTGATGTTATTAAAGAAAGAATCCAGACAATACCGGGAGTAAGCTCTGTAAGGATATTCGGCGAGCGCAAATATGCAATGAGGATGTGGCTTGACCCTGAAAAGCTTGCCGCTTACAAACTGAGCCCGCTTGATGTAAAGACAGCGCTTGATAAAGAAAATGTTGAGCTTCCTTCAGGCAGAATTGAGGGAGATAAAACCGAGCTTACAATTCGTACCCTTGGCAGACTTAAAAATCCGGAGGAATTTAATAACCTCATAATTAAGGAAATAAGCGGCACAATAATCCGTTTCAAAGATATTGGATATGCTGAGCTTGGTGCCGAGAACGAAAGACAGTCACTTAAACGCGCCGGCTTGCTTGGCGTGGGTGTGGCTGTAACAATGCAGCCGGGCGCAAACGCTATTGATATATCCAACGAGTTCAAAAAAAGATATGAACAGCTTAAAAAAGATATTCCGCCTGAATACAGCCTTGAGATCGGGTTCGATTTTTCTGATTACATCAGGTCTACTATAAGTGAAGTTGAGGAAACAATTTTCATTGCATTTGGTTTGGTTATAATTATTATTTTTCTGTTCTTAAGGGACTGGCGTTCAACAATTATCCCTATCATTGCTATACCTACATCTATAATTTCCGCTTTTTTCATTTTGTATCTTATGGGATATTCCATAAACGTACTCACCCTTGTTGGAATGATACTTGCAATAGGACTTGTTGTTGATGATGCTATTGTTGTCCTTGAAAATATCTATTCAAAGATAGAAGATGGTATGCCGCCCCTTGAAGCTGCTGTAAAAGGCTCAAAAGAAATTTATTTCGCTGTTATATCCATAACCATTACACTTGCAGCGGTTTTTCTGCCTATCATGTTCATTTCGGGTACTACAGGTAAGTTATTTAAAGAGTTTGGAATAGTTATTGCCGGCTCGGTAATTGTATCTGCATTTGTTGCGCTTACTTTAACCCCGATGATGAGCTCCAGGCTTCTTAAACCGCATGATAAGCACAATTGGCTTTATAATAAAACTGAACCGTTTTTTGTAAAAATGATAGCCTTATATAAGAAAGTTTTATTCAGCTTTATGAAGATACGCTGGATAAGCTTTGTGATAATTGCCATTGTTGGTATATTAATTTATGTCACAGGCTCATCGCTAAAAAGTGAGCTTGCACCGCTTGAAGACCGCTCAAATATTAGAATAAGCGCTACAGCGCCTGAAGGCGCGTCATTTGAGTACATGCAGAAGTATATGGATGACCTGACAGATCTTGTTATATCTTCAACCCCTGAGATCCAGACACCAATTACAAACACAGGCGCAGGTGGCGGAGGAACAGGAGCTACCAATACAGGGAATATGAATATGTACCTTGTCCCGCCTGACCAGAGAGAAAGATCACAGCAGCAGATATATGACAAGCTTTCAAAAGAACTTAACAATATAACCGGAATAAGG
>JAPUEV010000039.1:733-3946 GCA_027492415.1 Ignavibacteria bacterium | reverse complement strand
TTATAAAAACACTAAGCCATATGCAGCCGGAAACCCCAAATAATGCATTAAAACATAAAACAACAAGTTGGTTAACTGATGCCATATTTTACCTTGCCATATTATTTTTTATAATAGGCTTTAATTTCAGTGATGTTATGGTTGGCAATTGGTATCAACAGTTCCTGCCGAACCTTAATAATATGCCTTTATCTGATATTTGCTTTGCGGATAGTATAACTGGTTATGCAATAACTGGTGATCATACACCTAATGATACTAATTTTATATTAAAAACCTCCGATGGAGGCAATTCTTGGAATATAATATACAGAAGTTACAGAAATCACTTAAGAATACAACTTTTAAATAAGGATACAGTATTTATATGTGGTGGTTTTAATGTTACAAATGGTGAACTAGTTCTTACAACCAATGGAGGAATAAATTGGAACAATGTAAATACCCCTAATACAATTTGGTTTGATGATATGAATGTACTTAATATTAATACTATATATCTTGTCCAAGGTGGGAGTTTAGATGGTGGTGTATATTTTACCTCCAATGGCGGGACAAATTGGGTGCAGCAGTACAGTGCCGGGAGCCAGAACCCTGAAAAGATATATATGTATAATGCGAGGATTGGATTTATATCTGATCAGTCAGGTTCCTCGAGCATAAGAAAAACCACAAATGGCGGTTTGAACTGGGTTATGAATTTACCAGGAGAGTATTTTTTTGATATGTATTTTACAGACAGCCTTACTGGCTGGAAATGTATGCCCGGAGTGATAGCCGGTGATTCCTGTGTTAAGATAACCACTAACGGAGGTTTAAGCTGGACAAAACAAACTTTACCAAGTGGTGGAATAGTAACTGCACCAGTCATCAGTAAGTTTTCTTTTGTCAATTCTGATACAATATATGGTGTCGGCAGCGCAGCTTTTTACGGCGGTGGTCAGTTCAGGGGTATAATATTCCGCACTATAAATGGCGGCGTTAACTGGTTATTTCAGATTCCAGATACTTCAATTCATATACCTAATTACTTCTCGGTGCAATTTGTAAACGGAAAAAAAGGGTGGGCGTATAGTGGATCCCAAGGTGGAGTACACACAATAAATGGTGGAGATACTTTATGGGTAACTGATGTAAAGCAAATTGGTACCGTCATTCCTAAAGCATATCAACTTTATCAAAACTTTCCCAATCCTTTTAATCCTGCTACTAATATCAGGTATCAACTGCCAAAGACCGGGTACATTATTTTACAAATATTTGATATTACCGGTAAGGAAATTGCTTTACTTGTAAATCAAAAACAGACCGCAGGCACTTACGAAGTAAATTGGAGCGGCAACAGATATTCAACCGGAATTTACTTCTACAGCTTATTAATAGACGGGAAAATGATCGATACAAAGAAGATGATATTGATAAAATAAGTTGTAACTTTATACATTCATACATGAAGCCCTATAAGTTTGCTAAAGTTCAAGGTTAAGGTAATTACCCTAGTATGGGGATATAATTTATAAACTTTAATAAAATTAACTATGAAGCGAAAAACATTTTTTTCAGCCATAGCTTTCCTATTTATTATTTCGGGTTTCATCTATATGAATACTGAAACAGCAAAACCATTAATAAACCCTCCGGTTCCAGAAAACTCACCCAGCCGTTTATTATTCGGCGCAATGCATTCCATGAAAGACAATGTTAATAACTACAGCAATTATGATGATATCGGATTGAATATTTGGCACTCGTATATCGGTACAGATGTCGGAAATATTACCGGGGACATATCAAGGCATACCCCTAAAGGGTTAATTTTAACAAATGACAGGCTTATGACAGATGTTGAAGATTACGATGATGACCTGAATGATATAATAGATGACATATACGCACATAACCAAAGCCGTATTTTATGGCAGAGGCCAAAGATAGAGTGGCTTTGCTTCGGGCAAAGCAGTACATACCAGGCAGAGGTAATTGGTGTAAATGACGATCTATGGTTTTATTCATTTAATGACCATGAAGTTGGCGACCCGGTTAATGACACAAGCCAGTTTGGACCAGAAAATCCCGGTGTTGTATTTTGTAACCATAGCCTTCACAGTGCAGGATATGTCTGCAAGAGGCTGAAGGCTAATACCGAGCAGTGCAACAGGATAACCGGAACTGATGCCTCAAACCATTGGCAGGGTGACAGCGAATGCGACTGGTTTGTAAAGCCAAGAATAAGAATTGACCCGTCAGTTGCAGAGAACTATCCAAATACAGATGTGTGTAAAATTTATGTGATTCAGCAGGATGGGAGCAATAAAATTACCCCTGTGACCATAAAGGCTGGTTATTTTCTTGATGATAATTTAGAATATGACGGCAGTTATCTTGAAGAATTTAATTTCAATTATCCTTCACCTGGAATACCTACGGGTGTTCCATTTTCAGGTGATTTAGGTAGTAATTGGGTGTATTGTGCACGAGGAACAGCGACTCTTGAACAAGAAACAGGTGTAACAAATAAAGCTGACATACAGGTAGAGTGGCTTGACCACTGTGATATGTGGCTTGATTATGTTAAAGTTGAAAATGATGTGGCGGATGAATTATTTAGAGGAATTAGGGATCCTTGGATTCAAAAAGAAGTGGATCTAATTGCTGAGCATGAACCGCCCGGAGCAACAGAGCCTGCTGTTTACAAATTTTATTCAGAGATCACAGAGTTTAACTACCGCCCGTGCTTGGCATATGTTAACCAGATGCTGAAATATTATTCAGATAATAAAATTGACCTGATTGCTGATTTTACTCATGTTAATTACTTCCACGTACCATGGAAATATAGAAATACAGTTTCCAATTCTGGTTTCATAGCAGAGCATTATGTACAATATGTCGGTTTCACTCAAATTCTGACGGAAAGCTATCCTATGACGGCATTATATGAGCAGCAGCAAACATTCAGCAAAATACCTACTACCCTTCCAACTACCTCCGGTGGTAATGTCCTGGCTAATGATGACAGTCCCAATAATTATGATACATGGCTTCAGGATAATTTAAGCCGTACACCTTATATACTTGAAACAAATGATGAGGTAGAAATGAAAGTAATGCAAAGATATAACAGCACTTGTCCTTCTAAAGGTCCTTCGCAGGATGCAGGTAATTTCGGATATAATATGAAGCTTGGCAATGAGATCTCAAAAATTGCTAATG
>JAPUEV010000039.1:0-723 GCA_027492415.1 Ignavibacteria bacterium | reverse complement strand
GTGCCGTTTATTTTTATGACACAGGGCGGCCAATGGTATACTCCGGGAGAAGTAAGAAGAGAACCCACGAATGAGGAACTTGACTTGATGGCAAATCTAAGTGTTTCTTATGGAGCAAGAGGATTACTTTACTTTTGGTTTCCAAGTACTGACGAAAATAATGCCAACTGTCCTGGTCACAGCAGGGGAATGCTTGACCCGGGAAATAATACTCTTAGAGAAGATAATGTATACAATGAAACCAAATTTAAATGGCACACTTTCAGGGATATTGGTTTAAGGATGAAAGCCTGGGAGCCTATACTTCTAAATTTTAATTATGACAATACTAATTCATACACTTACTTTAGTGAAAGAGAAAACTTCAAATCGCAAACATATTTTAATGATCTTTATACATATAAAACAGGAAGTGGTTCTGTTATTTGCGCTGAAGAGTTTCCTTCAGGTGAATCAGCTCCTTCGGGTCTAATTGGTGAGTGTAAAGAAGACAGGTATATTCAGGCGGCAACTTTTGAGAATACGAACGAAACAAATACAAATTATTTTATGATAGTTAACCGAAGGTGTTCACCTTATATTGATGAAGCGAGTGAAGACCATCGCGGTGGCAAAAGAGTAGTAAAAATAATGTTTAAAACGAGCCATATAGAGCTAAACTCTTACCGTAACTGGAAGATAACAAATGTTTCGAATCCAAATGAAAGTTATAAAATTGACAGA
>JAPUEV010000038.1 GCA_027492415.1 Ignavibacteria bacterium | reverse complement strand
ACCAACCGCAGAATCTTACCGCATACAGATATCAAAAGATCTTTCATTTTCAGAGATACTGCATGACCAGAACGGGCTGACAACAAATGAATATACATTGCCTAACGGATTACTAAGCAACAATGCTCAGTATTTCTGGCGGGTGAACGCTTCTAATGCAGGCGGAACAGTGCCATGGTCAAATACATGGAGCCTTGGTACAGGCTTTGTGAATCCGCCTGTACAGCCAGTATTAATTTCATTGCCATCAGGTTCATTGGGACAGTCACTTACCCCCACTTTAGACTGGAACGATCAGCCATCAGTAACAAGCTACAGGGTTCAGATTTCAAGCGACCTGAACTTTACCAACATAGTTGTTGATGAAGGAGATCTTATCTCATCTAATTATACTGTGCCAATGGGCAAGCTTTCAGGCAGCACAATGTATTACTGGAAAGTTTCAGCAAATAACTTAGGCGGTACAGGCAACTGGTCAATGATATGGACCTTTACAACAATGGGTTCAGGCTTAACCAGAATTGGCAAGGAAGTACCCAAAGAAATTATGCTATATAACAACGATCCTGATCCGTTCAGCTCAACAACAAGCATCAGGTTTGATATACCTTCAAGCCTTGATAACAACCAGGTATCAATTTCAGTATTCGATGAAATGGGCAAGGAAGTATCAAAAATATTTGATGAGAAAGTAAGAGCAGGCAGCTGGAAAGTTCAGTTTGACGGAAGCAACTATCCAAGAGGATATTATTTATACCAGATAAGAGCTAAAGGCTTGGTACAGACGAAGAAGATGTTTTTGGTAAAATAAACACGTGATCCCGCCAAGGCGGGACTTCGAATCCTGCTAAAGCAGGATTCTTGAAAGTAAACAAGCAAAAAAAATATAATCCTGGCAGGTTTTAGACCTGTCAGGATTTTTTGTTTTTGGAGGGTTTTTAGCGTTTTAATTCCAAAACAACAGGATAAATTTTTCCCGAAACAAATAGCTAAAATGGCAGTTCTATAATTGTATTTTATGATGCAAATGATTAATTTTACAAAAATAAAACATTCAATATAGAAGGAAACAACTAAAATGGCAAATGCTTTAGAAATAATCCAGTTTTTTGACGAATCCGGTAAGGAGATGGTCCATCGCGAACCGCAGGCCGGCTCAACTGATATCAAGATGGGTGCTCAGCTTATCGTTCAGGATACACAGGCAGCCGTATTTTACAAAGACGGAAAAGCTTTGGACGTGTTTGGTGCAGGACGCCATACATTAACAACTGCTAATATACCGTTCTTAACAAAGCTGCTATCACTGCCTTTCGGTTTTAACTCTCCGTTCCAGGCACAGGTGTATTATGTATCAATGAAGAAATTCATTGATCTTAAATGGGGAACCAAATCACCTATTAACTTTCGTGATTCAGAGCTTTCTTTTGTTCAGTTAAGGGCATCAGGTAAGTTCTCACTTAGAGTTAAAGATCCCCAGCTTTTCATCAATGAAATAGTTGGTACACAGGGTAAATATACAACAAACGAAATTGAAGATTACTTAAGGGATTCAATTGTATCAAGATTGAATACTGTACTTGGCAAGAATCTGAAAACAGTGTTTGACCTTGGCCAGTATTACCCGCAGATTGAAACAGGCATAAAAGCTGAAGTAACTGATTTCTTCAATTCAATGGGTATCGAGCTTACCGATCTTATCATAGTTGGTATAGTTCCGCCGGATGAAGTACAGGAGAAGATCAACGAAAGAAGCTCAATGGGTGCTATCGGCAATTTAGATGCATACATGAAATTCAAGACCGCTCAGGCTATGGAAAAAGCAGCAGAAAATCCTGGCGGCGGCGGTACAGCAGGCTTGGGTGTAGGACTTGGCGCAGGTATGACAATGGCTAATATGATGATGGGCTCTATGAACCAGCAGCCGCAGCAGCAACAGCAGCAGCAGAATAATCCTCCGCCTGTTCAGCAGTCACAGGATGACGTGCTTGCTACCATTGAAAAGCTTGCAAAATTAAAAGATGCAGGCGCGCTTACGCAGGAAGAATTTGATGTGAAGAAAAAAGACCTGCTTTCAAAGTTATAAAATATTTAAAGTGAAAATATAGTGGAACAGGCATTCCTGCCTGTTCTGCTTGTTTTTTTTAATGTAAACAGAGAAGTACAAAGGCCTAACAATTGTCTAGGCTGCAAATTTTTATAAACCACAGACAGGAATGTCTGTGCTACTATTTTTGTAAAAATGCAAATAAAATGTACGCAATGCGGAGCTGATGTATCCGTACAGCAGGATGAGACTTTTATAGAATGTCCATTCTGCGCATCGGCATTATTTCTTGATAAAAGAAAAGTTGTTTTCCATTACCTCTTAAATTCCAATTTTAAGCCAAACGAAGCAGAAGGTAACCTGAAAAGATGGATGTCAGGAAACCATACTGTAAAAGATCTTGACCAGAAGGCTCAGATTGTAAAAAGCGAGTTCTACTACTTCCCTGTCTGGTATTTCAAGACACAGGATTCCTCAGGCGATAAGATATATCTACAGCCGGCTGCAAGCACATCGGTTTCGGAAATAAAGAAGCTGCAGATTCCCGCCGGCGCGCTTAAATTCTACGAGAAGAACACCTACAACGAAGATGAAATAAAGCAGCCAGACGTACTGTATGATTCAGCCCAGGCATGGCTGCAGGGTTCAGGTGTAAGCCTTGATACTGTTAAGGAAGCTGCCCTGGTTCACATACCGTTCTACCAGTTCTATTACAATTTTGGCGGTCAGAGCTATACAGCGCTGGTTGAAGCATCTTCGGGTCAGGTATATTCAAATATCTACCCTGCAAAAAGTGAAGCACCTTTCAGGATACTGTTCGCATTGAGTATTGTAGCATTTGTGCTCACAAGCATTATCTGCTATGTGCTTGGCTTTGTTCTAAACAGCAGCAGTGAAGAAGCCCTGCTTACAGCGGAGTTCTTTAAGATCTTTGCCTACGGACTTGTTTCAGTGCCGCTCATTATAATGGCATATGTGATAGCAAAGAAAGTTTAAAACAATTAGCAATTAACAATAGACAATTAACAGCAAAATAATATAAAAATTGGCTGAGAAATTATTAAAAGGTATAACATGTCCGGCATGCGCCGGTGAGCTTGATCTGCGGGAAGGCATAAAAACTTTCAACTGCAAGTACTGCGGCACATTACTTCTGACAAAAGGTGTTGAGGGAGTTGTAAAATATTATGTCCCAAGGAAAATTCAGAGGAACATTGCAATTCAGAATATGTTCACCTGGCTTGGTAAAGGACTTGCAAAAGCGCGCGGACTTAAAAATGACGCAAAGATAGATGATGCATTCCTTGTTTACATACCCTATTGGCGTGTAAGGGCAGATGTTATCGGCTGGGTATTCGGGAAGGAACGCCGTACACAGACTGTGAACGGCAGGACTACGACATATTATGTGGATGTAGAAAGAAAGATACAGAAGCCATATGACAGGACCTATGCAGCATGTGATGTTGCAGAGCTTGGCGTAAGGAAAGTTAACCTTGAAGGCGATGAAATGCGCCCGATCAATTTCGAGGAGCTGCAGTCAGAAGGAATGCTCTTCAATATAATTTCCTCTGAAAAAGAGGTTACTGAAATAGCAAAAGGCCAGTTCATAGAAGAAGCGGTAAACTCAGTTAAAGTTGACCAGGTAACTTTTCAGCATAACGATCTTGTCAGGCCAAATGTATCGATTGTATACTACCCTCTTTGGGTAGTAAGGTATATTTATAAAGGCAGAACGTACCAGGTTGTAGTTGATGGTGAAGACGGTTCGATTTGCTACGGCAAAGCGCCGGGTAATAATCTTTACCGCGCTGTTGCGGGAATCTTCGGAACAGCAGTTGGCTCATACCTCATTACATTCTTCGGTATTTTCGGCATTATAGGCGATGGAGACAGCGCTAAA
>JAPUEV010000037.1 GCA_027492415.1 Ignavibacteria bacterium | reverse complement strand
AACCATTTTACGCTGCCGTCACAGGCTGTCATCCTGTATTCAAATTCATGGTCTTTCTGAATATTTATATGGTAACGACTGAACTCTGATGCCCAGTTTTTATCATCCTCGTGCAAATGCTCAAACCAGAAGCCTTTTTCAAACCACTTGTTGACAGGGTAGCCTAAGATCGCTTCAGCCATACGGCTGATATATGTAAACCTGTGAAGATGAATGTCAAATTCATATGTAATTACATTCAGTCCTTCAAGCAGGTCTCGGTACCTGTCTTTTCCCTGTGTTACTGTTTTACTGAGTATTTCTTCCAAAAAGTAAAATAATTGGTTTTAATAATCCAATAAAATAGGAAAAATATCAAATAATGTAATTAACGTATATAGGGGATAAAAAAATATCTTAAACATGCTTTTTACACATATTTAAGATATTAATGAAATTTTGTAAATATTTTAGTTTAATTTAAAGTTAAATGGTACCGATATCCATACTTTTACAGGCCTGTTGCTCTGAAGGCCGGGTGTGAACTGAAGCTCGCGTGCCTTTTCTTTTACTTCACTGTGGAAAACTTCAGGTCCGGTTAAAGAACCAATTTTAATTACGCTGCCATCTGTGCCTACTAATACTTTAACGGTAACCTTACCTTCAATACCGGCTTCAACTGCAATTTCAGGGTACTTCATCTGTGACCTTACCTGCAATAAGTTTGTGCATTCAGGTACTATATCCACATCACTCATATTATATGTCTGGTCAGGCGGTGTATCTTTAATTACATCTTTAACCTTATCGCCTATCTGCGAATCATCAACTTTTATTCCGTCCTTATCAGCAAAAATTACTGTATCACCTGTTCTTGATGTTGTTGTGTTAATATTATTCAGCTCATCCTGTGTTTTTAAAACAACTTCATCGGCATCCTGTTTCCTTACTGCCTCAGGCTGCAGTGAGCTTAGATCTTTGACCTGCTGAGTTATTTCATCCTGCTTAACAGGCGGAATATCCTTATCATCAAGCGGAGGAGGCGTCATATCAATATCAGAAAAATTGATAGGAGTTTTGGGATTGTAAGGAATATCCTTAGCCTTTGACTGGTTGATATAAGCTACCAGCATGTATGCTGCTATCAATGCAACATGAATTGTTACAGCTACAATGAACCCCTTAAGTGTATAGCCCTGGTGCAGCTTTTTAAGCTCAGGTGCGCCATACTTATCATTATTTATGAGTGTTATTGTATCGTACATTTTTCCCTCCTTTAAAGCTGTATTATTTCAGCCTTAAATTTTAAACTGTAATATCAGTGCTTTGTTCCGCTTAAATTTTATGCATTAAGAGATTGTTGAAATCATTAAAAATTATGTCTATTTTGCTGAAATCATTTAAGTTATGAACCTGAAATTAATTGTAATTTTTATCGTTTTTACGGGTATTTTAGCTGTTTCCTGTTCTTCTAAAAAAGAAAACAAACAGACCGATAAAAAGACCGAAACCACCCAAAAGGAAAAATTACCTGATACTAAGAGTATTACTAATACCGGCAGCTTACTTGATAAGTATGATATACAAAGTGAATCACCGCAAATACTGAAGCTTTCTTCTGACCTTATGGAAATATCCGGCATCACGTTCACAAACGATAACAGGCTTTTTGCGCATGGAGATGAGTATGGTGATATTTATGAGCTTAATCCGGAGAATGGGAAGCTGGTAAAAATGTTTTCACTGGGTGATATAAAAGTTATTAAAGGTGACTTTGAAGATATTGCATTTGTGAATGACAGGTTCTTTCTGGTTGAATCAAAAGGCAAGCTGTATGAGTTCACCGAAGGGCAAAGCGGTGTATTTATGGAATACAAAACATATAAAACTTTCCTGAATTCCGGGAATAATGTTGAGGGCTTATGCTATGACCCGGAAACGAACTCACTGCTTCTGGCATGCAAAGATCTTGGCGGCGAAGGTTACGGCAAAGATAAAACAGTATATTCCTTTTCGCTGGATAAAATGTCATTGGATGAAAAGCCAAGGTTTGTAATACCTAACAAAAAGATAAAGAATAATACCGAAGAAGGAAAATTCAATCCTTCGGGTATTGCAAGGAACCCGGTATCAGGAACATTTTTTATAATCGCTGCGCGCGGTAATACTATTATAGAGCTTTCAAAAGAAGGCGAATTACTTAACCAGGCTGATCTGCCCGAAAGCGTTCATAAACAGGCTGAAGGTATAGCGTTCAGCTCTGACGGTACATTGTATATCAGCGATGAAGGCAGGGGAGGAACTCCTGTAATTGCAGTCTACCCGCTTAAGAAATAATAACTTTTTCAATATAGAATGAATTTATCAATATTAAAGTATTGCACAATAATATTGATCATATCGGCAGTTTACTCAGGTCAATTATATTCACAACAGGATCCAGCATGGTTCAGCGGAAAAAAAGTGGTTGTGCCCGGCAGTCATTATGATGCAGGCTTTCTGCATGAATTCTTTTTCGGCTCTCACTGGCGCGATATTTGGACAACACCTGTTAATGTTGGTATTGTTGATATGAATAAATACGGCGGCGGATTAACGCCTACAGAAAAAGGCGGCGGCCTGCAGACCAAAGCCCTTAAGTTCAAAGGTGCAGACGGCAAAGAATATAAATTCCGTTCGCTTGATAAAGATCCTAAAAAAACCCTCCCCAAGGAACTGCAGGAATCAATTGCAAAGGATGTAGTACAGGACCAGATAAGCTCATCTAATCCTTACGCGGGATTTGTAGTTAACCCGATACTTGATGCAGCCGGTGTATTCCACTCCGATTATACGCTTGTTATTTTACCAGATGACCCGAAGCTTGGGGAATATCAGAAAGAATTTGCCGGACAGCTTGGCATCATGGAAATTGTTCCCAGCGAAGAACAGTTTGAAGGCTCTGATAAAGTTATAAGTACTGTTAAGCTGCTCGACAGGCTGAACAAAGAATATGATGAATCTGTTGACAGCAAAGCATTCCTGAAGGCAAGGCTGCTGGATATTTTCTTTGGTGACTGGGATAGACATAAAGACCAGTGGAAATGGATCAGGTATAAGGAAGATGACGGCAATAAGCTTTATAAGCCTTTCCCTATGGATAGAGACCAGGCATTTGCCAGGTTTGACGGTCTGCTGCCGTTCGTAGCTGAACAAAATGTACCGCAGCTTAATAATTTTGGCTACAGCTACCCCGATATGAGATTTATGACATGGAGCGGAAGGTATATTGACCAGCGGTTTTTAACATTCCTTACAAAATCAGAGTGGGATGAAGTTACCGGTGATGTACTCAGCAGGCTTACCAATGATGTAATAGAGAGTGCTGTAAAAAATCTTCCCGCTGAAGTATTTAATAAAGCTAAGGGTGAAATAACTGAAAAATTAAGATCAAGACGCGATAAATTAAAGGAAGCTTCAAATGATTATTATGAGCTGGTAAATTCAGTGGTTGATATTTATACGACAGATAAGGATGATTTCATTGAAATAAGCTCCAGCAACAACCAGATGGCATTTGATAAAAAAGGAGTTCCTGTAGTGAATATTTCAGTGTATAAAAGGAATAAGGATACCGGCGAAAAAGAAGGCACAATATTAAAGAGCAAAGATTTCAGCGATGATTATACTGATGAAATACGGATATATATGCAGGATGGAGATGATGCTGTTTACGTTTCAGGTAAAAACACCGATTTCCCGAAAATAAGATTAATTGGCGGCAATGGAAAAGATGAGATTATTAATAATTCAGATGAAAGTATATACTTCTATGATGACGGAAAAAAATCCCAGGTAAAAGGTGATGTTTCATGGGATAAAAATAGATACCTGGTAAAATATGAAAAGCTGGATGAAAAGCTTGATGAAATAAAAGGAAAAATTTCTAAGGAAGAAAAGAAAAAATATGAAGAAGAGATAGCAAATTACAGGT
>JAPUEV010000036.1 GCA_027492415.1 Ignavibacteria bacterium | reverse complement strand
GCAGGTGTGCCAAGTATTATTACCGGTAGTATTGCAATAACAAGTAAACCGAATGCAAAAGTGTGAAGCAGTATTTTGAGGTGTTTTTTCAAGTTTATAGGAATCCTGTTGCTGTAAAATAATATAAAATGACTGCAAATACACAATAAAAAAAGAGACGACCTATGTTCAGACCGTCCCTAAATTACCATGGTATAAAACCTGTATTAAATAAAGCGTGATGCTATTTGCTCAATAATGATCAGTTGATTCCCACACAATTTTGTTCTTCATATTCATAAATACTTTTAAAGCCCTGAATGTAGCGAAGAAGTTTATCAGGTTATCAAAGTTAAGCCTAATCAGGCTGAAGAACGCGTACTTTAAGCCGTACCAGCTGTAGGTGAATATGAACCTGTGCACAAGGCGCCACACCATAAAGAAGAAGCATGCCCAGAGGAAGAACCATAAAGCCGTGTTCTGCTCAACCGCTGACTCAAACACCCTGATACCAAGCCCGAACCCGAGCAGGTATAACAGGAAGAGCGCGAACACAACATTGCTTAAGAGCACCATAAAGTTGCTGAAAATGGTTTTCCTGTCGCGCATTAAGAAATACTTTGTCTTTAAGTTGCCGCCCCATTTATGCATCTTCCAGTTCTGGAAGCATATTCCCGCTGTCCATCTTGAGCGCTGTTTTACCGCTGCCCAGAATGTATTGGGGAAGTACTCGCCTGTTGCTACACGCGAATTGGGGTTGTTCTTATCTATCAATAAATTTATGTAGGCTGTTTTATAGCCCATTTTAAAGAGTCTTAATCCAAGCTCGTAATCTTCGGTCAAATTGGCTTCATTGAATACCTGCGGGTAGTTCTTATCCAGGTTCAGGAAGATTTCCCTTCTGAATGACATACCTGTGCCTGCAAACGGTATGAATACCTTTAACGCCTGCCTTACAATAAGATCCTTTGAGTGCACTTCTGCAAACGCATCGCAGTATGTCCTGTGAATGAACTTGCCCCTGTCATCTTTGATAGGCACAACCGGTATCTGCACGGCATCAACGCCCTGGTGCATGATAAGGAAGTTATCTATCTTTAATGTAAGCGGGTGTATAAAATCCTCGCTATCGTGGATAGAAATGATATCAAAGTTCTTGCCGTTATCGTTCTCAAATCTTTTAATGGATTCGTAAACGTTGTTTAAGTTATCGGCTTTTGTTGTGGGGCCGTCATGAGAGTTCACGCAGATAACAACTTTGTTATTCTTCTGCGCTATCCTTTTAACAACCTCAAGCGTTTTGGTATCGTTGGGGTAGATACCGACAAATATTGTAAAATTGCTGTACCTAAGCTTGCTAAGCGCGTAAGTTAACGTTCTGCCAATTACTTTATATTCGCGCCATGCGCATATCACAAGAGCAATGTTGTTTTCCGTGGCTGCCAGCACTTCATCAACGTTTGGCAGGCTCCTGTTATACTTCCAGCGGTTGAACCAGTAGAGCAGGTCAACCAGCACATCGTCAATACCGCTTATAATAAGCAGGATTGAACAGATCCAGAGTAATACTGTGAAAACTTCTTGCATATGATTTTATTTATTCTTTATTAATTTTTTATATCAGAAAACTTCAATGATTCCGAGCTCAGATCTCGAGGAAAAAATTCAGCAAAAATCCGGCTTTTATCTGGAAAGAATTTTTCTTATCGCCAAAGAAATACACTTTATATGTAGGCTCAACAAAAATTACGGGTCCGGCAAGCATATTGGGCTTAAACCTTACGCCTGTGCCAATTTCAAAATAGTTATTGTAGTCAACTTTCCTGCCGTCAAACTGCCCCGCCTCAAAAATATAATTTTCAAAGTATGAATAACCTTTCAGGCTGAACCTTAAAGCCTGTGTAAGTATACCCTGTAAGAACGCATTCTTATATTTGTAATCATACATTGCTGCATAATAAATATCCAGGTACAAGCTTGTTTTTGGGTCAGTGGATTTAGTGCGTTTAAATACGGGCTCGCCAAACCTGTAAAAATATACAAGCATAGGCTTAAAGTTTATCTTGTTTGAATCAAGATCTATCTGCCTTGTGTAGCCTATCCTGCCTTCAAAATACAGATTGGTAAAGAAATAGTATCTCAGGAAAAAACCGATCTCAACAAACCTATCGTTATAAATAAGCGCTTTGCTTGATCTTGAATCTGCGTAAACATCAAGATACGGACCCACAAAAAATCCCGGGCCAACGCCAAAATGGACATGGCCTATTAAGTTAGCTATGTAATTTTCCTGGAAAGAATCATAGAAATTGTGAAAGTATATATCAATATACTTTTTGTTTTTCTTCGCTGTGCTGCCTTTTAATCTAAGATCAATTGGATTAAAAGTTTTATCGCCATCGCGCTGAGTTATGTTTTTGCTTTTAAGCTTTAAAGGGTTACCGGCAGAAACTGTATAATTTTCGCTATAGGCAGGTTTTAGCTTTAAAGAAATGCCTGATTTTTCTATGTTTTTATACTGTGAAGCCAGTTTATTCCCCTCAGAATTGACAAAATCCTGGGCAGTAATAATTGTTGAAAAAAATATAAAAAACAAGAAAATGGGGAGTAGTTTCTTTAACATAATATTCTTAAATGTTTGTAAATTAACTTTTTATTTAAAGTTTTACTTTACCGCAAAGCCATTAGTGACTAAATAATATTTGCGCATACCCCCAGTTACAATAATAATCATATTTTTCATAAAATCAAACTTCTTTCTGATTGGGTATACTAAATTAGGGTTTTCGGTTACTGTTTCCAATACCAGTAAAACGGTATATATGCCGAAAACACGCTAATTAATTCCGTGTGTTTTGCGTTAGAATTGCTAAAATTCATTAATAATGATATTTTTGTAAATGTCTATCATAACTTTCGCCGTTGAATCCTCGTGTGACGAGACCTCTGCTTCTGTTCTAAAGGAAGGAGAAGTGCTTTCCAACATCATTTCTTCGCAGCTCTTCCATAAGGAGTATGGCGGAATTGTACCGGAGCTTGCCAGCCGCGCACATGTAAAGATAATTACCCAAATTGCCGAACAGGCTGTTGCGGATTCCGGTATAAATAAGTCTGATATATCGCTTGTTGCCGCAACCCGGGGTCCGGGTTTAATAGGCTCTTTGCTTGTTGGATACAATTACGCAAAGGGCTTTGCACTATCTTTAGGCAAGCCTTTTATTGGCATAGATCATATTGAGTCTCACATGTATTCCTGCTTTATCGGTCAGAGCGAAATTGAGTACCCCTTTATTTCACTTGTTGTTTCCGGCGGGCATACTATATTATTCCTTGTTACAGGCAGCAGCTCATACAAAGTGCTTGGCAGCACCCATGATGATGCCGCAGGCGAAGCTTATGATAAAGTAGCAAAGATGCTTGGGCTGGAGTATCCCGGCGGCCCGCTGATAGATATGCTTGCACAAACAGGCAATGCGGGTTTTCATAAATTCCCAAAGTCAGTAATAAAAGGCTCGCCGTATGATTTTTCTTTCAGCGGTATAAACACCTCTGTGCTATATTTCTTAAAGAAGAATTATAACGGCTCCATTAAGGATATTCCCTTAAATGATATCGCTGCATCGTTCCAGAAAGCGGTAACAGGCGCACTGGTTGATAAAACAATGCAGGCTGCAAAAGATAATAATGTAAAGATAATAGCTGTCTCCGGAGGCGTTTCGGCAAATTCTGAGCTGAGGAAACAGTTCAGGGAATATGAAAGCTCAGGCTACAAGGTCTTTTTCCCTGAAAAGATATACTCCACAGATAACGCGGCAATGATAGGTTATAACGCATTTTTAAAATACAGCTCCGGCGGGCTTGCCCTGGCGGAAGACCAAATGCTTGAAAATGCATACGCCCGCTTCACATATTAATACCAATAAAAGCAGAAAATAAAAATTAATGCCGGATAAAAAACAACATCGCGCTGTCATAGAA
>JAPUEV010000035.1:403-4005 GCA_027492415.1 Ignavibacteria bacterium | reverse complement strand
AGCAAACGATGCATACTGTAGTTATTAAAACATTTTGTAGCAATTACATCCGGTATATGTTCTGATGTCATCCATTCAACCCAATCGTCATGGATATCATCATCTACATTTATTGTTACGTTATAAGATAGCATAGTTTAGTATATTTTTTAATTATTAAATATTCAGAACTGCCAGGTTTAAAAACCTGAATAATCTATGTTGTTTACAAACAATTCAGTCTGCCGCCATCAACAGGCAGGTTAATTCCGTTAATGTATCCAGCCATTGGTGAAGCCAGAAACGTTGCTGCATAGGCAAGCTCTTCGGGCTCAGCAAATCTGCCTGCGGGAATTTCACCCATCCACTCCGTCTTTACTTCTTCCACTGATTTCCCGCTTGCCTTAGAGCGCGCTTCAAATAAACCGGTCAGTCTCTCTGTTTTTGTAGCACCAGGTAATATGTTGTTTACTGTAATTCCAAATGGAGCCAGCTCAACCGAAAGTGTCTTTGACCAGTTGGCTACTGCAGCGCGAATTGTGTTGGATACTCCCAAATTCCTTATCGGCTGTTTTACCGATGTTGAAATGATATTGATGATCCTGCCGTATTTTTCTTTCTTCATTCCTTCATACAATGCCTGAACAAGTATCTGGTTGCAAATTAAGTGGTTACGGAATGCCTGTTCAAATTCAGCAGTATCTGCTTTTATGATCTCCCCGCCTTTGGGTCCCCCCGTATTATTTACAAGTATATGCACCGGCGGATTTTCGCTGGTAAAATTATTTAGTTTAGTTCTTAAGGCTTCCGGATCAGAAAAATCAGCTACTATAATATTATGGTTCTGAGTTTTTGATGCAGGCAGCTCTCTTAACACAGCTCTTAAGGATTCTTCATTCCTTGCAACCATCACAACACTTGCTCCCGATGCGGCAAATTCCATAGCAATAGCCCTGCCGATACCCTGTGTACTGCCGCAAACCAAAGCCCTTTTACCTGTTAAGTCTATTTTCATTTTATAACTTTACATTAATTTTAAAAGCAATAACTACGAAACTTACTTCGCGGCTATTGTTTTGTATAAAAAAAGCTTAGTTCCTTAATTAATTCATCAGGCAATACCGGCAATTCTGAGCGCGGTATAAGGTATGTCGAAAGATTGAACAGGTCTGTGAATATCCTGTGCTTATCAACCGTTGCCATTAAGTATTGGTGACCCGATGACCCGCCGGTACCTATCTTTGCGCCTATCATCCTGTGAACCATCAACGCATGCCTGTATCGCCATTCGGTGAACAGCTCATCAATTTCCACCAAATGATTTAAGAACATGAACGGTAAATGCAGTATCGGTTCATCCCTGTAAAGATTTATGAATATCGCAGCAAGCATCGAGCGGTTTGAAAGGTGCCTCCTGCCTTCTTTAACAAGCTCATTATGTTTATTCTCATCAAATAATGCTTCAAAATTTTCCCTGTTCAGCTCAATATTGCGCAGCTGAAATTCACGTTTCTTTTCAGTGAGGGTAGCATTTTCCATTATGATCTTTGTATCATGCTCAAGCATTCTTTCAACTGCCTGTTTATAGCTCTGCCAGAAATTAAAGCTTTGTGAGTTCAGAAACGGTGTGCGCTCAAGCCATTTTTCTATAAGCTCAAACAGTGAGGGCTGGTTGACAGTTTCCATAATAAGCTTACGGTGATCTTCTTCAAGTGTATTTAGATAATCAACGTTATTGTACTGTATCCTCTTTTCGTTTGATAGCCCCAGCTTATTTTCAATTAAACGGAACTGGAAGCTCTGGAATCCCGATGCCGGAATGAGAAAATCCCTGAACTCGAGGAAATCAAGCGGAGTCATTGTTTCAAGTACACGAAGCTGTTCAATAAGCAGTTTCTGAATTTCTGTCACCCTGTGCAATCTGGAAACAGCTATACCAATACTTTTTTCATCCACTACATCATCACGGAACATTGTATTTACCGAATCGATTTCATGCAGTATCTGCTTGAACCAAAGCTCATATGCCTGGTGGACAATTATAAAGAGCATTTCATCATGCGCCTTATAGCCGTACTCATCGCTCTTTGGCTTTTGTGAATTGAGAAGACTCTTTAGCTGCAGGTAGTCTGAATAGTATATAGGCGGAAATTTGCTCATATTTTACGAATTTAGAGATTTAAGGATGTAAAATAAGGGTATTGGTTTAATAATAAAAGTTATAAAAAGTGTTTTAAAATACCCTGAAAACTGCAAATTTAAGGTAAGTTGTTTCGTTCATTCCCGGGATCGATGGATGATCAAGAGATGCGCCGTTAAAATGTACCTGCTGCAGCTTCTTGCCGGCCTTTGCAGCGCCGCTGTAAACTGCCTCAAGGAAATCTTCCTGTGCAATATGATGTGAACATGACGATGTTACAAGATAACCATTAATGCCAACGCAGGCTGCTGCCATTTTATTTAATTTAGCATAGCCTTTTAAGGCTGTGGGAATACTTTTTCTGCTCTTTGCAAACGCAGGGGGATCCACCATCACAATATCAAATGTTCTTCCGGCATCAATGCTTTTCTGCAGATAATCAAATACATCCATTGCAACAAAATCTGTTTCGCTCTTCAGTTCATTGAGCGCAAAATTCTTTTCGGCATTTTCAATTTCACCTTTTGATGAATCCAGGAACGTTACATAGCCTGCCCCTGCTTTTGCGGCATGCATACCAAACCCGCCGGAGTTGCAGAATGCATCGAGTACGGTTTTATCCTTTGATAATCTCTCAATGAAATCCCTGTTATCGCACTGGTCAAAATAAAATCCCGTTTTCTGTGATGCCGCAAAATCTATCTTATATTTCAGCTCGCCGTCATCAATTACCTCTGGTTTTGCCTCACCAAGGTATACAGAATCATCTTCAGGCAGCCCTTCAAGCTTCCTGAAATAGCCGTCATTACGCGTAAAGATATTCTCTGCGCCAAGCTCGTTTTTAAGCACATCTGCAACAAGCTGAATATTCTCATTCATGCCAAAACAATATACCTGCATCACATATGTGTTGTTGTATTTATCAATAATCAGTCCCGGAAGAAAATCACTTTCACTGAATACCATTCTGTATGAATTACGGTTCGGGTAAAAGGTTTTTCTAAGCTCATTTGCTGTAAGAATGGAATCTTTGATATACTCACTAAGCTCGCCATCATATGATGAGTTCAGCAGGCGGAGCGATATCAGTGAATTTTTATTGTAAAATCCCGTGCCCAGATATTCTTTGTTATCGTATAGCTCGGCAAGTACGCCGGTTTCAGGGCTGCCTTCCGTTTTTGCAATTTCATTGCTGAATACCCACTGGTGTCCGTTCCTTATCCTGCGTGATTCGTTCTTTTTTAAAAATATAGCAGCCATTTTATATTAGTTTAAATTATCAAGTACTGCTGCAAGCTTACTGCTTACAGCTGATGCAACTTCTTCCAGGTTCGGGTTCTTTACTGACTGCATTGATTCCATTGGATTAATAGCGGAAACCTGCACAACACCGCTTTCTTTTTCCTGTACTATTACATTACACGGCAGCATTACCCCTATATTTTCCTCTTCGCTTAAGGCTTTATAAGCCAGCGGGGGATTG
>JAPUEV010000035.1:0-393 GCA_027492415.1 Ignavibacteria bacterium | reverse complement strand
GCATGCGCCAAGTATCCTGTATTTCCTGAAATCAACATCAAGTTTTTTCTTCAGTGTTTCCTTAACATCAATTTCGGTAAGTACTCCAAAGCCTTCTTTCTTCAGCTCTTCGGTTACTTTTTCAATGGTCTCTTCAAAACTTGTTGTTACTGTTTTTGTATTATGATAAGCCATGGTTTTGTTTTTAATAATGCATTAAAAGCTATTGAGTGCTTCTGCAAGCTGCTCGGCATCACTGTAGTTATTGTAAATATGAGGTGATACCCTCAGGAATCCTTCACGCACTGCAATATAAATTTTCTTTTCCTCAAGCATTTTCTGTATCTCTTTGTTCTTCGTGCTGTCATTGTGTGAAAATATCATAATATTTGAACGGTGCTCCGGTGAAAGGTC
>JAPUEV010000034.1 GCA_027492415.1 Ignavibacteria bacterium | reverse complement strand
TAGGAATACATAATATCACGGGGGAAGTGCCTGAAACATTTTTACTTTCACAGAACTATCCCAACCCGTTCAACCCGGTCACCAATATCAGGTTTTCTGTGCCGGCGGCATCAAATGTAAAGATCACAGTTTACGATATTACAGGAAGGGAAACAGCAGTTCTTGTTGATGAGTTCAAAACCCGCGGAAATTTTAATGTTGATTTTAATGCCTCCAGCCTTGCTTCCGGTGTATATTTCTACAGGCTTGAAACCAAAGATTTTATTGATATTAAAAAAATGGTTCTTGTAAAATAATTTATATCATATTAGTAATGATTAAAGCCCCTCACAATAGGGGCTTTTTCATTAATATTCTTGAATAATTATTTCCTTTTTAATGATAGCTGTTAAAACGTAAATTTGTATCAATTAATAATATGATATAGTTTGCAGGATAATCTTCAGCAATTCAATGAGTTCAGGGAGAGTATACAATATAGTACACCTGTTAAAAAGAAAAAACGATTTGGTGTATGGGTTAATATTGTTTTATTTATTCTTACTTGCTGTACCACCGTTATGGCAGGAGTTTTCTGGCTGGGCAAGGATCCTTATGAGCTGACCAATCTCCATTTAGGATTAACATACGCTTTCCTGGTGATCCTTTTTCTTACCTTTCATGAATTCGGGCATTACTTCGCGGCAAAATATCATAAAATTGATGTTACACTGCCTTTCTATATTCCCATGCCGGGTTTGCTGAATCCTTTTGGTACCATGGGAGCTGTTATAAAAATTCGGGACCCCATAAAAACCAAAAAAGCATTATTTGATATCGGTATTGCTGGACCCATTGCCGGTTTTGTGGTCGCAGTCGGTTCATTGGTGTACGGACTCCTTACATTACCATCAATTGATTATCTGTATTCTATTCACCCTGAATATGTTATAAACGGTATTCCGCCTGTATCCGGCTTAACTTTTGCAAATACACTGATCTATTCAATTCTTAAAAATATTCTGCCCCTGCCGCACAATGCGTATATACCGCCAATGAATGAGATTTATCATTACCCGTTCCTTTGTGCCGGCTGGTTTGGGCTGTTTGTTACCTCGCTTAATTTAATGCCAATAGGCCAGCTTGATGGCGGCCATATAACGTATGCCCTGCTTGGCAAACACCATAAAATTGTTGCGTGGATCTTTTTCGGGTTATTAATTGTAATGTCAGCTATAGGGGTTTTAAACTATTTAGAGCTTACCAATCTGCAGGATCTTGGATCGCCTATGTGGGTTATCTGGGTAGTGCTTCTGTTCTTCCTTGTGAAAATAGAGCATCCGCCGTTCTATGACCCGCAGCAATTGGGTATTGGCAGAAAACTGCTCGGAGCATTCGAATTTATAATGTTCATATGCTCATTTACTCCGGCACCGGTTAAAGATTTTTAGCTTAAATTATTTTAAAGGGTTCTCTGTCAGCTTCATATTATCGGAATTCAAAAACCACTCAAACCTTCCTGTGTCACCGGAGGGATCATAATTAATTTTACATACACTCGAGTTCTTAAAGTTCAGCTGAAGATCTTTAATTGGATTTTCTTTGATAAGGCTAAGGCTGAATGAATTCACATCCGGTGCGTGCCCGAATATAGCAATGCTTTCATAGTGTGAATGTCTTTTTATGAACTGCATGAACCTGCTGAATGAGCTGCCGCCAATAAGCTCTATAGCTGTCTTTATTTCCTTATCATACTTTAATACAGAGGCAAATACTTCCGCTGTCTGGACAGCTCTCACCAATGGACTGGAGAAAACTGCATCAAAATTTATCTTCATATCCTTCAGCCTCTGGGCTACAATCCTGCAATGGTTCCTGCCGTGGATTGTTAAATACCTGAAGCTTTCTTCAACTATCTCGTTATCAAGATCTGCTGCTATACCGTGCCTTACAATATATATATCCATTATTCCGGTATTATCCCTTCTGCAAAGTTTGGGGTATTAACTTCGGTTATTTTAAAGTCATGTATGGTGTTTTCAAGCTCCCTTTTTGCTTTTGCTCTCACTTTAATATAATTTTCAGTAAAGCCGTAAATAAAATCATCTTCCTTAATTGATTCAAACAGTACGCTGTGCTTCCTGCCAATATTCTTTGAGGCAAATGCAGTTTTTTTCTTATTTGAAAGCTCCCTAAGAATCGCACTTCGTTCTTTGCGGGTTGACATATCTACCCTGCCCGGCAATGTAACAGCATGGGTGTTCCTTCTTTCTGAATATGTGAAGACATGCAGGTAGCTTACATCAAGCCCTGTTAAGAAATCCACAGTATTGCCAAATCGTTCATCAGTTTCACCGGGGAAGCCGATAATTACATCTACCCCGATCCCAAGCCCAGGTATCTTTGAATTAAGCTTGTATATCAGATCTCGGTAATATTCCCTGTTATATCTTCTTCTCATCAGCTTCAGTGTTTCCGGGTCGCCGCTCTGCAGCGGAATGTGGAAATGCCTGCAAAAGCTATTCGAGCTGCTTACCAGTTCGATGATCTCATCAGTTAAAAGGTTTGGTTCAATTGAGCTTATCCTTATCCTCGGAATGCCCAGCTTTTCAAGCTCTGTGAGAACATCTATTAACTTATTTGTTTTACCTGCGCCATCTTTAAAAGTATAGTCGCCGGTATTAACACCTGTTAAAACTATTTCCTTGTATCCCGTATCTAAAAGCCGTTTTGCATTTTCGATAACACTGGCAATATCCTGGCTTCTTGATCTGCCTCTTGCAAGAGGTATGGTACAGAAAGAACAGTTATAGTCGCAGCCATCCTGAATCTTTAAAAATGCCCGGGTTCGTGATTCAACATCGCTTGAATACGCATAATCGAAATTTGTAACTTCATCAATGGGTGAAGTGAATACACAGGAAAGATCTTTCTTTTCAAAACCGTCTACATAATCAAACAGTTTGAATTTTTCGTTTGAACCAAGCACCAGATCAACACCGTGGATTCCTGCTATTTCATTTGGCTGTAGCTGCGCATAACATCCGGTTACTATTATATATGTATCGGGATTCCTGCTCAGCACGCTTCTTATTATCTGCCGGCATTCTTTATCTGCATTATCTGTAACTGAGCATGTATTAAGTACAAAGATATCAGAGCTTTCGCCGTATTCCCTGATATCAAACCCTTTATTGTTGAATTTTCCGGCCAAAGTGGAGGTTTCAGAGTAATTAAGCTTGCAGCCTAATGTATGTAATGTTACAGATTTTCCCATTTTACAAATTTACTAACAATTACACACATATTTAATGATAAATTTAATATGCAGTTAGCTTTTATATGGTAGAATATATAAAACTCTGTGTTTTCAGTTTATTTCAGCCTGTTCTCAACCCAGTTTAAAAAATCAAAATACTCAAATGCATTTTTTTCGTATTTATCTTTCTTTAATACCTTCAGCTTTTTTGCAAGCTGGATGAACATAAAATTAAGGTCATCATCTTTGTTTACCGCAGTAAGCCTGCGGATAAATTCAAGTATCACTGATTCCACTTTGAATAATTTATCCTTTTTAATAAGGTAACGGTAAGTATTTACTATTAAATGTTTCAGAAGCTCGAAATTTTTCAGCTCAAAATGGATTACCAGGTTTAGTAACCTGCAGTAACTTTCGTAATCAGCGCGCTTATCCAACAGGGGATGCCGCATCAGCTCATTTACTGCAATTAATGCTTTTGGATAATTTTTTTCTTCAAGCCTGCATTTTATAAAATAATATCTTATCGAAAGCTCTGTATCAATTAATATCTTATCTTTGAATTTAACCAGCGCCTTTTCAAGCAGCGGAATTTGTTTTACTGCAGCCGCAATCATTCCGCGTTCAAGGTTTATTCTTAACAGTGCGAATGCGCTGTATATTTCAATATCATCACGGTCACTGGGATAGTCAGCTGCAGACCTGCTTATCTCATTCAAATATTTTTCAGCATCATCCGGTCTGTTCAGGCTTAAGCTTGCCTCTGTTAATGAATATAAAATATCGCTGGGATAG
>JAPUEV010000033.1 GCA_027492415.1 Ignavibacteria bacterium | reverse complement strand
TTAGTTCAGGTAAAGAACATTATTTTACAGCGGAAGACGGCAGCTCTAAAGGAAAGAAACTGCTGACCTCACTGGAAACCCCTGCAGCCACACCTGAGCAGAAAAAAACGGCTGAGGAAGCGGTTAATGCTGCATCAGAAAAAATGGGAAGAAAGCTGAACACCCAGGGGATCCGCGAGATGCTTTACAAGAATTTTGATCATCCTGTCTGGGAAGAAACTGCTGCAAAGTGTTTAAGCTGCGCAAACTGCACGCTTGTTTGTCCCACATGTTTTTGCTCAAATGTTGAAGATGTTACTGATCTCACTGGTAATCACACTGAAAGATGGAGGGAGTGGGACTCCTGCTTTAACCTGGAATATTCAAAAGTAGCCGGCGGAAATTTCCGCACATCCGTAAAAGCCAGGTACAGGCAATGGATGACGCATAAGCTTGCATCCTGGGAAGAGCAGTTTGGGACTCTTGGATGCGTAGGATGCGGAAGGTGTATAACTTGGTGCCCGGTAGGACTTGATATTACAAAACAGGCAGCTGATATAAGAGCCGCCCAAAGGGTATAAAAAAATGAGAGCTGTAATTAATAATATTTTTAAATTAATCAAATAAAACAATGGAAGACTTATCAGGAATTTTAAAACAGCATCCATTCATTGAGGATCTTAGTGAGGAATACGTAAAGCAGATAACTGGCTGTGCTTCTAATGTAGTTTTTCACGAGAACGATATTATATTCAAAGAAGGTGATAAAGCAGAAAAATTTTACTTGATAAGAACCGGAAAGATAGCTCTGGAATTCAACGGAAGAGATAAAGGAATGATTAGAATTGAAACGATAGGACCGGGACAAATGCTTGGCTGGAGCTGGCTGGTTTCTCCGAATAAATGGCACTTTAATGCTCATGTAATAGAAGATGTAAGAGCTATTGCTATGGATGGTGAATGCTTAAGAAAAAAATGCGAAAATGATCCTAAAATGGGATATGAAATGTATAAGAGGTTCTCTTTGCTTCTCGAGCAAAGGCTTCAGTCAACCCGCATACAGCTTTTAAAAGCTATAACGAATACCTGATAACGAAAATAAACTTTGCAGTTATTTAATGGAAAAGATAATAGAACAAACAAGGACACAAGTGAAAGCAGACCCAATGCTTCCTTTTACAATGAAAGTAAAAAAACATTTTTGGGAAACCGAGGATACTTTTACTATTATACTGGAACCCGATGAAGAAAAGGAAAAAGGCTTCCATTTTAAGCCGGGTCAGTTCAATATGCTGTACAAATTCGGTTTGGGTGAATCCGCTATTTCGATAAGCTCTGATTCATCCAAAACTTCTTCAATTGCACATACTATTCACAAAGTAGGTTATGTTACAAGCGCGCTTTCACAGCTTAAAAAAGGTGATGTTATCGGGGTTCGCGGACCCTTCGGTTCAAGCTGGCCTGTTGAAGAAGCTAAAGGTAAAGATGTTATCTTTGCCGCAGGAGGTATAGGGCTGGCACCGCTTAGACCCGCACTGTATTACATTTTCAAACACAGAAAATCTTATGGAAGAGTTGTGCTTTTATACGGCTCGCGCTCCGGGCTTGATATGCTGTACAGGGTTGAGCTTGAAGAATGGGAAAAGAAACACGATATAGAGATCCTTATTACTGTTGACAGAGGCGATAGCTCATGGCGCGGAAATATAGGGGTTGTAACAAATCTCTTTCAGACAATTAAAATAGACGCCCGGTCAACGCTGGCTATGGTATGCGGACCCGAAATAATGATGAAGTTCACAATAGATGAACTGAGAAAAAGCGGACTTTCAGAAAAAAGTATCTATCTTTCTATGGAGCGCAACATGAAATGCGCTGTTGGTTTCTGCGGGCATTGCCAGTACGGACCCAATTTTATATGTAAGGATGGACCTGTATTTAATTTTTCCCATGTAAAGAAAATATTCGATATCTGGGAGCTATAACTATGAAAAATAAAAAACCAAAATTAGCAGTATTTAAATTATCATCATGTGACGGATGCCAGCTCTCTTTGCTTGACTCGGAAGATGAATTACTGGACGTTCTGGGAAAAATTGAAATTGCGTACTTTCCCGAAGCCTCAAGAAGAATGATGCCGGGACCGTATGATATTGGCCTTGTTGAAGGAAGTATTACAAATCCTGATAATGTAGAAATGATACGCGAAATAAGGAAGCAGTGTAAATTCCTTATAACTATCGGGGCATGCGCTACTTCAGGCGGAATCCAGGCGCTTAAGAACTGGAAGGATGTTAAGGAATTCACGAAGATCGTATATGCAAACCCGCAGTTTATTTCTACCCTGGACAGGTCTCTGCCGGTTGGTTCATTTATTCATGTAGATTATGAGCTTCGCGGATGCCCGATAAATAAATACCAGCTTATAGAAGTAATTAATGCGCTGCTTAATAACCGTAAGCCAAATATTCCAACTAACAGCGTTTGCAGTGAGTGTAAGCTGCGAGGTAATAATTGTGTAATGGTAACAAAGGAAATTGCCTGCTTAGGACCCGTAACGCAGGCAGGCTGCAATGCTTTGTGTCCTTCGTTCGACCGCGGTTGTTTTGGCTGTTACGGTCCCATGGATTCCACAAATACCACAGCTTTAGCTAAACAGCTGAAAATTCTTGGAAAAAGTAATTTTGAGATAATGAGTATTTTCAGAAGTTTTAACGCTTACGCAGAGCAGTTCAGAAAAGAAAGTGAAGTTTATGAAAAATAAAACTATAAAAGTAGATTACTTAGCCAGAGTTGAAGGCGAAGGTGCGCTTTTCATAAAAATTAAAGGCGGTGAAGTTGCTGATGTTAAGCTGAAGATCTTTGAGCCGCCAAGATTTTTCGAAGCATTTCTGCGCGGAAGGTCATACACTGAAGTACCCGATATTACAGCAAGAATTTGCGGGATTTGCCCGGTAGCTTACCAGATGAGCGCTGTACATGCCATTGAACAGGCATTTGATGTAAGAGTTACCGGACAGTTAAGGGAGCTGAGAAGGTTGTTATACTGCGGTGAATGGATAGAAAGCCATATACTCCATTTATATATGCTGCATGCCCCTGACTTCCTGGGTTACCAGGATGTTGTTCAGATGGCAAAGGACCACCCCCAGGCGGTTAAGAATGCCCTGAGAATGAAAAAAATTGGCAATGAAATTATGAGGGTTATTGGCGGCAGGGAAATTCACCCCATCAATGTAAAGGTTGGCGGATTTTACCGGGTACCGGATAAAAAAGAGCTTACTGATATGGTTGATGATATCATGTGGGCACGTGATGCCGCAGTTGATACAGTGAAGTTCGTTTCTAAGCTGGATTTCCCTGATTTCCACCAGGATTATGAAAGCGTATCGCTTGTTCACCCAGATGAATATCCGTTCAATGAAGGCAGGATTGTTTCAAGTAAAGGAATTGATATACTGCCGGAAGAATATGATTTTAATTTTGTTGAAGAACACGTTGAGCATTCCAATGCACTGCACTCAAAAGTAAGGCAGCGCGGAAATTATTTGGTCGGACCCGTTGCAAGATATAATCTTAACTATGATAAGCTTACACCTTTATGCAAACAGGCAGCCAAAGAAGCCGGTCTTGGTAAAACCTGCGATAACCTGTTCAAAAGCATTGCCATAAGGGCAGTTGAGGTTATTTATTCATGCGAAGAAGCATTAAGGATAATTGCTCAGTATGAACAACCCGCTGAGCCTGCAATAAAATATAAAGTTAAAGAAGCTACCGGCTATGCTGCAACCGAAGCTCCCAGGGGACTTATATACCACAGGTACAGGATAGATAATAACGGCATTATAGAAGATGCAAAAATTGTACCTCCAACATCACAGAACCAGAAGACAATTGAAAATGATCTCAGGAATTTTATTCCTCAGCATATTAATTTGCCCGAAGCTGATCTTATCTGGAAATGTGAACAGGCAGTCAGGAATTACGATCCCTGTATTTCATGCGCTACGCATTTTTTAAAGCTGCATATTGAAAGAGAATGATCATAAAAGATTAAAT
>JAPUEV010000032.1:2962-4045 GCA_027492415.1 Ignavibacteria bacterium | reverse complement strand
TCGTATTATTATCTATTACTATTGAATTTTATTTCTGCGTTTGTTGTACATAGAAGCTACCAGCAATCCGCCAATAGGTCCAAAGATACAATGTGAAACGATTCTTGAAAACAGCTCAACACCTATCATTACAGTACTGAAGCCGTTGCGGCTGTATTCATCGTTTACAGTTCTCAGCACTTTTTCTGATTCAGGCGGGAAATTAAAGCCATATTGTTCAGATAGCTTGTAAACCATTTCAACAGGATTTTGTTTTGAAAGCATAATAATTGTTGTTGAAAATATTACATATATTATTGCGGAAATTATTCCGGCAAGCAAACCTATCATAATACCATCCTTATTCTGGATATAACCGCCTGCTCTTTCCAGCTGGCGCGCATAATACCATGTGCCCGATGCTCCGCCTATTATAATACCTGCACAGCAAAGTACATTTATCAGGTTAATAACAGGGAACAGTGAAAGAAATACCATCACAAATGAGCTGATAATAACAGGTGTGAATTTACTGGGGTGGTTCATAATATTTTTTTTGTATGTCATTCCGAACTTGTTTCGGAATCCGGTTTCTGATTTTTAGATGCTGAAACAAGTTCAGCATGACGTTATCAAAGTTTACTTTTTCGGTATCACATCAGGCGGAGTAAAGTATTCATAAAATACTCTTATAGTTCCCGGTATTATAAAAAATGGAAGCACAACACCTATTATCGCGCCGGTAATATCACGGGTTAAAAAAGAATTCTTCTGAATATCAAGCAGGTCAAGAGCCACATCAATTAACATTAATCCTACCGGGATGAACAGCCAGAAAAGCGATGGCAGATCAATATTGCTTAGCTTTCTCAGGAATGGGTATACAAGTACTCCCAGCAAAAATGCAAAATAAATTGATGTACATCTTGAACAGACTCCCAGCTTATGCTCAAACAGATGATGTGAGCGGCTATCCAGCTGGTGGCATGATTTTGCATAGAATGAATATATCCCTTCAGATACATCACCTTTTATCCCCTCTTCACCGGCCCAGTAAGGCGCAAGTATTATTCCGCCGCACCAAATTATGGAAATGGCCAGAAT
>JAPUEV010000032.1:0-2862 GCA_027492415.1 Ignavibacteria bacterium | reverse complement strand
AAAATAAAAAACGTCCCGCAAATTACGGGACGTTTTTTAAATATTCTATGAAATAATTTTAATTCGTCTTATTGGCCTTTGCGTTTGAACTTCTCGTCTTCAAGCGTAAAGGTAACCGATATCCTGTGAGTATTTCCAAGCTGGTCATTGCCGTCAAACTTAGCAAAGGAGTAATCCAGGTTTAGCTTCGGTAATTTAACGCCTGCCCCGAAAGTGAGCTGTTTAACATCATTATAGCCTACTCTTAATGCAAACAGGTCTTTAAATCCGTATTCAAGCCCGGCATGCATATCAAAGCTTACGGGTCCTACGTTTGCAAGAGAAGCAAATTTCCTGTTCTCAAACCTTACATCAAAATCAACTGCAGGTGTTATTCTGCCTGTCTTAAAGAACGGTATATCGTATGAACCGCCGATCTTTGCAGTAGGTGTAATTAGCTCTTTCCTGCCTGTATTCCACGCAAGAAGTGTGGTGGTAATATCCTGCAGGTTAGCGCCTATTCTGAATTTGGGAGTAACATTATAGATTGCACCAACATCAAAACCAATTCCCCATGCTGAACCGTCATCAATACTTCTTGAAATAACTTTCAGGTTCACACCGTAAGAAAGCTTATCGCTTTGTTTTTTTGAATATGTGGCAATGAAAGCCCAGTCAGCGGCATTAAAAAAAGTGATATCGCTGTATTCGATCCTGTCACCCTGGTCAAAATAACCGTTATTGTTCAGATCACGCCATGCGCGGGTTGTATTAGGCACATCATCTACTCCAAGCCTGATAACGCTGAGTCCGAGGGAAGCATTTACTCCCCATGGAAGCGCAACAGAGCCGTAGTCATAATTTACAAGATTGCCAAACCGTTCATCGTGCATTAAAGAAAACTGCGGGTAGTTCATCCTGGCAAGCGCACCGGGATTCCAGTAACCTGAGGTAACATCGTTCACAAGTGAAACATAAGCTCCGCCCATGCCAAGGGGTCTGCCCCCAACGCCGATAGCTAAGAACTCACCTGCATATTTATTTCCTGTTCCCTGGGAAAAAAGGGTTGATGAAGAAGCAAAAATGAGAAAAATATACAGAATTCTTCTGAATACAATTAAGGAAGCAATTTTTGATTTTTGCATTATTTTTGAGTCTATTTGGTTAGATAAATGATAAAACAGAAGAATTTTCTCTATAATTCCCTTTCTATATATACAAATAACATTATTTTTTTTAGTAAGTCAAGGAAGAATTTAAGGGTAAAATAGTATTTTCGGCAGAAAATTCAGAAAAGGGTCAGGAATATCCTGCCATTGGTTTGAATCAGCAATAATTGAAATTAGTACCAAAATCAACATTTGGCAGACTGTAAAACGGAATATCAAAATCTACTATATAATTGCGGCCGGAAATCTCCACATTCAATAGTTTAGTAACTTACAGTATCTCTTGGGCTAGTAACTATCAATTTGTTTTCTTTCTATAAAATTTAATTACTGCAAATTAGCTATAACTCAATAGAGTTTTCAAAGAGAAATAATGTAAATTGTTACCTGTTATTTCAAACGCTATAAATTAATTATCATTAATTTTAGCATAAATTCGCAGTTATTTATACTTAAATTGAACATATTTGTTACTATCTTTATAAACTGAAATAAGATATTTTATCATGTAAATTAAGTGCAGGATCAAACAAATTCTGGTCTTTAATATTATAATGGAAAGAAATGAATAAAAGCAGCTTAATGAAATTGATGCGAATATTTAACAAAAAGCAATTAAAGGAGTTCAGTGATTTTGTCAGTTCTCCCTATTTCAATAAAAACAAATCAGTTTGCAAGCTTTTTAATTATATAAAATCTTTATATCCGGAATACGATCCGGTAAAGCTTGATAAAGAAAATGCATATAAGGCTGCGTTTGGAAAGTCCGAATATCACCCTATTTTTATGAGAGTGCTGATGTCAAAGCTTAATACCCTGGCAGAAGATTACCTTATTCACAGTTCTCTTAGGGATGATAGGACCGGTCGGCAGAATTACCTGATCGAAAAACTTTCTTCAATGAATGAATTAACACTTGCACAGAAAACAGTAAAGAATGAGATGAAGCGTCTCGAGACTTATACACCTTCAAAGGCTGATGATTATCTGAAGATGTATCAGCTTATGTATTATAAAACTAACCTGTTCAGCCTTCAGTTTTCTATCACAAGAATGAATAGGCCAGGCGGAAGCTTTGATAATGATCAAAAGTACCTTATAAGTTACTTTCTGATGAAGATACTTGATGATTATAATTATTATCTTAGCCTGGGCAATATTATGAATTACAAACCGAAGCTTGATTTCATGGATGGTATAACATTTTTTCTTAAAGAGAATAAAGATTATCTCGAAATCCCTGCGATTAGGATCCAGTATTTGAATGCCATGCTGATGATAGAAAAAAATGTTAATCATCTCTATGAGCTGAAAACAGCCCTTTACAGTTTATACCCGGTTATGCAAAAACAGGATGTTTTCAGCACGATATCGGCAATCCTTAATTTTTGCCATAACTCTTATATGCTTACAAATGAAGAGCTCTATTTAAAGGAAAAACATGAAATAAATATGTTTGCTCTTGAGAAAAATTTTATTACATCTGCCGAAGAAGACACGGGTATTGGTTATGCGAGATATTACAATATCTTGATCTCTTTTTTTGAGGTCAGTAAGTTTGATGAAGCAGAGAAATTCATAACTGAATACGGCAGGAAACTGCCTGAAGAAGTACAAAATTTCTGGATCAATTTTTCATATGCTTCTTTGCAGTGTTACAGGCAGGACCAGGAGTCAGCTTTGCTCTATCTTACAAAGATAAAACGACTGAGCA
>JAPUEV010000031.1 GCA_027492415.1 Ignavibacteria bacterium | reverse complement strand
TTATACTGAAATCACGGCAAATCATTTTATAGAAATAGATTCCTGTTGAATATCCCGAGGCGTTCCAGTCAGTTTCATATGTTCCCGGTGATAAGTCCATTTCCGCAAGAGATGATACTTCTTTCCCGTTCACATCAAATACCTTTATCAAAACAAAACCTCGGGCCTGAACGTCAAACCGTATCTTTGTAACAGGATTAAACGGGTTGGGATAGTTCTGCCTGAGCTGCGGCTTCAAAGGAATTTCACTGCTGATATTTATGATACCAAACGGGTTTGCTGAAGGGTTGTTTTTATAATATATCTCGCCCGGGCTACCATCCCTGTGGTCCTGCCAGGCTACATGAACGTAAGAACCGGAAACTGCAACCGAAGGCTGCATAGAAAATGAACCTGTTGTGGTCAGCCTGGTATCACTGCTCCAGCTTACACCGTTATCAGGTGAGCGTTTATAATATATTTCCGCATGTATCACAAGGTTACGGTCATCATGCCAAACCAAATGCAGCGTTCCCCCGGAAACCGTAACAGAAGGACTGACAGAGTAGGATGGATCATTTGTTAACCTTCTTTCCGTTTCCCAGTAAATTCCGGAATTTATCGAGTTGTTGTAGTAAATCTCGTTGTTGCCGTCTTTGATATCCTGCCAAACCAGAAAAACATTCGCTCCGTATGCGGCAACAGAAGGTCTTTCCTGCGCAAAGCTGTTGTTTGTAACTCTTTGTTCACTTGTCCAGTTTGCTCCTCCGTTAGTTGAGCGTTTACTGTAAATCTCAAAATTACCGTCCCTGTTATCCTGCCATACACAATACACTTTATTTTCATAACTGCACACATTCGGCATTTCGCTTGATGAAACATTATTAGTAAGTCTTATAAAGCTTGACCAGTTCAATCCGCCGTTTGTGGAATAGTAGGAGTATATCTCGTTATTACCTTCAGTGTTATCCTGCCATACCAGGTTAAGTCTATTTTCAACAAGTGTAATTGAGGGATTTGTTGAAACTGATGTGTTGAACGTTAGCCTTGTATCATTCAGCCAGTTCAGTCCGCCGTTCACGCTTTTTTTAAAATATATTTCTTTATTTCCATCACGGCTATCGCACCATGTTATGTATACAAAATTACCTTCTGCGCAAATTGCAGGCAGTTCAGATACTGAAGAATTATTCGTAAGCCTCATTTCATCGCTCCAGCTCAAACCGTTATCGGGTGATCTTTTATAATATAATTCCCAGTTACCGTCGCGGCTATCCTGCCAGAGAATGTGAACCAGGTTACCTGTGGCCGCGATACATTTTGCATTTGATTGGTTCATCCATGATTGCTGGCTGTTATTGCTTATTCTTACATCAGACTGCCATTGTGAAAATATCCGGATCGTAGCCATATTTAGCAATAATATGAAAAGGAGTGCGTATATTAGTTTGGAATCTGTTGAATTTTTCATAATAACTGAATCCTTCCCCGGGGTAATTTCTTGGGAAAACTTGATCTGGATAATACAAAATTGTCGCTTAAATTAAGTAAAACCTATGATATAGGGCAATTTCTACCATGATTTCTATCTATTTATGTTATGTATAAGGGTGAATTTTCACTCTATTTATTACTTACATATATTGTGTTTACTTATGAATCTGCCATTTTCTATTCCAAATAGAATTGAATATTTAATGATTTTTCGCTACATTTGTAATTCCCTAAAATAGTTTTTTTCGGGGCTATAGCTCAGCTGGGAGAGCGCTTGAATGGCATTCAAGAGGTCAGGAGTTCGATCCTCCTTAGCTCCACTTGCCATAAGTATAAGAACAAGATTAATAATAATTAAATATAAGTAAAATGTTCGCAATAGTAGATATTAAAGGTAAACAGTACAAAGTTTCTGAAAACGACAGGATTTACATCAACAAACTTAAAGATGATGTTGGCGCAAAGCTCTCATTTGATAAAGTGTTAATGTTCTCAAAAGATGATAAATCTTTCCAGGTTGGCGCTCCTTCTCTTTCTATGAACGTAGAAGCAACAGTTCTGGGCCATGTAAAAGATGATAAGGTCATCGTATTCAAGAAGAAAAGAAGAAAAGGCTACAAGAGAACAAAGGGTCACCGCCAGCAGTACACTGAAATTGAGATCAATTCAATAAAGTAGTCCTGCATTTATAAAACTGATAATCATAAATTTTTAATTTAATATATAATGGCTCATAAAAAAGGTTTAGGAAGCACAAAAAACGGCCGCGACAGTAATTCCCAAAGACTTGGGGTAAAACGTTTCGGCGGCGAGCTTGTTTCTGCAGGCAGCATTATAGTAAGACAGCGCGGAACTAAGTTCCTGCCCGGTCTTAATACCGCACTTGGCAAAGATGATACTATTTTTGCAACAATAACCGGGAATGTTAAATTCACAAACCAGACCAGGTTAAAGAAAAAAATAAGCATTCTTCCCGTAGAAACCAAGTAATTTTTTTACAATAGTGATCTTTTTACCGGTCACAGGATTTTAAGAGCAGCGAGTGGACACGGGTTCACTCGTTTTCTTTTTTTATACAGTTACTAAAACTAACCAACCAATAAATAATATTAACCATAAGAGGCAAATAAATTGAAAGTATCAGTTATCGGAGCAGGAAACGTTGGAGCTACCTGCGCAGAAGTTATTGCTCACCATGAGATAGTTAACGAAGTAGTACTTCTTGATATCAAAGAAAACTTTGCAGAAGGCAAAGCTCTTGATATCTGGGAAACATCCCCTATCAATATGTATGATACCAGGGTTAAAGGCTCAACAAATGATTACAGCAAAACTGCAGGTTCAGAAGTAGTTGTTATCACTTCAGGGCTGCCAAGGAAACCGGGTATGAGCCGTGATGACTTAATTTCAACTAACGCAAAGATCGTTAAATCTGTTACTGAAGAAGTTGTAAAGCACTCGCCAAACTGTATCATTATCATTGTTTCAAACCCGCTTGATGTAATGACATACTGCTCATATATCAACGCAAAATTTCCTTCAAACCGTGTATTCGGTATGGCAGGTATTTTAGATACTGCAAGATATAAATCATTCTTAGCAGAAGAGCTTAATGTATCCCCAAAAGATATTCAGGCTGTCCTCATGGGAGGACATGGTGATACAATGGTGCCATTACCCAGGTATACAACAGTTGGCGGCATCCCGGTAACCGAGCTTATTGATGCGGCAAAGCTTGATGCAATTATTGACAGAACCAAAAAAGGTGGCGGTGAAATTGTAAACTTACTCGGTACCTCCGCATGGTATGCACCTGGTTCGGCTGCAGCACAGATGGTTGAAGCTATTATCCGCGATCAGAAAAGAGTATTCCCTGTTTGCGCAATGTTAAAGGGTGAATATGGCTTAAAGAATATATTTTTAGGTGTTCCGGTAATTCTGGGCAAAGGCGGAATTGAAAAAATTATCGAGCTTAAGCTGAATGCAGATGAAATGAAGCTTGTAAATGATTCAGCAAAAGCAGTAAAAGAAGTTATGGATGTACTTGATAATTTAAAAGATTAATGATTATTCTATTATATTAATTAAAGCCTGCTTAACAAGCAGGCTTTTTTATTTGATAGGCTAAACCTGTTATAAACTTATCTCATCTTACTATTATATATCATTAGTTATTAATGCAAAAATTGCGGTCAAAATAAAGTATAGTTTAAAAGCAATAAATGCGGTTTTCAGATAAATTTTATTATTTAATTTAATATTTCCTTTCGCAATATTTGTGATACCAAAAGCAATATTGCATCAAATAATCGGAGCCTCATTATGAAAAATAAAGCATTTATTGCCACACTCATCCTGATCTTAATTTCCGTATTTTTTATTTCCTGCGGAAAGACCACCAAACCAAAAAAACAGATAGATACTAAACCGGTATCAATAAAAAAGTTCGATACACCTCCGGGTGCAGATCCATCTGTATCACCTGAACAGGGCGGAGCCGGATTTAAAGGCGATGGCTGGGAAACTAAAACCGCATACAACGTTCCCGGTGATTCAAATGCTATAAAAGTCGGTTCATTTT
>JAPUEV010000030.1 GCA_027492415.1 Ignavibacteria bacterium | reverse complement strand
GTTGGACTCGCTGCGCCGCAAATAGGCAGCGATCTTGCGCTCACTGTAATTGATATATCCAAAACCGAAGACAAGAAAAAGATCCGCACCGAGCCTATCACTTTGATAAACCCCGTATTGAAAGACTACCACGGTGAAATTACACTTGAAGAAGGCTGCCTGAGTATTCCGTATGTAAGGGGAGAGGTTACACGCCCTGAGACAATTTATATAGAGTACCAGGATCTTGACCTGAACAAGCATAATATAGAATTGAAAGGTTTCCTTGCACGCGTTGCGCAGCATGAAATAGATCACCTGAACGGTATACTTTTCATAGATCACCTGAAGAAGGATGAGAAAAAGAAAATTAAACCCGAGCTTGATATGATACGCAAAGGTGAAACCGAAGCTGATTACCTTCTGGCAGAGCTTCCCCAAAAAAAGGTAAAACATTCAGTAAAACAAATGCACAACCGGTAAGGTAAGCAATGAATATAATATTTATGGGTACGCCGCAGTTTGCCGTACCCTCACTTAAAGTACTCTTAAATTCACATCACAAAATATCCGCAGTTGTAACAGTGCCAGATAAGCCCAAGGGCAGGGGGCAGCAGCTTGCCCAAAGCGATATTAAAAAATTCGCAGCAGATGAAGGCTTAAATATTCTGCAGCCTGTAAGCCTTAAGGACCCTGAATTTACCCAAAGTATAAAATCACTTGCTCCTGATCTTATTGTAGTTGTCGCGTTCCGCATACTGCCCAAACAAATTTTCAATATTCCAAAATACGGCTCAATTAACCTGCATGCATCACTGCTGCCAAAGTACCGCGGCGCTGCGCCGATAAACTGGGCAATAATAAAAGGTGAGCGTGAGACGGGCGTTACAACATTTTTCCTCCAGGAAAAAGTTGATACAGGTAACATTATAATGCAAAGCGCTGTTGATATCCTGCCAGATGATACGGCGGGCACGCTGCATGATAAGCTGATGACCCTTGGCGGGAACACAGTTTATGAAACCGTAAACCTGATAGAAAGCTCAGACGGGAATCCGCCGGCAATGAAGCAGAATAACGGCGAGGCAACACCCGCGCCAAAGATATTTAAGGAAGATTGCGTAATTGATTTTGACCGTTCGGTTGATGAGGTGTATGATTTCATCAGGGGGCTCTCGCCATATCCCGGGGCTTATACGGAGTATAACGGCAAGATAATAAAGATATATTCTACGGTAAAATCACATTGGGATAGCTTAAAAGGACCCGGAAGGTTTTTCATTAAAGAAGGTAAGCTGTATGTATCATGCCTGAATGAATTCCTTGAAATTACGGAGCTGCAGATAGAAGGCAAGCGCCGGATGAGCTCACAGGAATTTCTGAACGGGCATAAGGATATGTTCAAAAAGTTTAAAGCGTAAGTGTACCCATTCAATAAAATTATTTCATTTCTATAATCTTTTCAATAAGCCACTCTCTTGCAATGGTGGTCCGGTTCTCATCAAGCTTTTTCATCAGTAATTTAAGCTCAGGCTTTTGCTTTTTATCAAGCTTTAAAAGGTTGGTAACATAGTTAAGGAAGAGAATGTACCTGTCATAATGAATTGAGAGCAATTCTCTGTGGCGTTTAAGGTAATGTTTGGCAGCGTCTACAACTGCTTCCAGTGATTCAATTTCGCCAAGCTCGTAATAAGCTTTAATGAGCGTTTCCTTTGATTTAAGATAGAAGTACGTGTATTTATATCCAACCTTGCTTAGGCTGCCGATACACTCCTTGTACTTTTTAAGCTGAAATGAGATAAGCGCAGATGACAGGTTGATAGTATCACGCTTAACTTCCGAAGCGATATTGCCTTTATAAGTTTCAAAGAACTGCTCAACCCATTTATAATGCTTCAGGTTAAGTCCGCAGATTATCACCCCGATAAAATCGGTGTACTGCAGGTTCTTGTTCTTTGAGTAGAAGCCTGTCTTTTCGAAGTTACTGTGTATCTTATAAAGCTCGTTAACAAATTTATCTTCACCAAGGGCAATTTTATTTACGCAGTAGTTTGAAAGCGAGTAGTATACCTGCTCAAGCTCTTCTTCGTTGTATTTTGAGATGTTCTGGAAAACGTGTTTTTCCAGGTCATGGAAATGCTTCGCGGTATCGGGCTCAAGCACCATCATGAGTATCTTGTACTCTGAGTAAATTATCGGGTGGTTAGCTTCTATATCATCGATATTCTTTTCAATGTACTTAAGGATATTCTCAACCGCCCAGTAGCTTTTATGTATGCCGATACCTGAGAGTATTTTTCTGCTTATAACGGTATTGAGCACTTTAAGCTTGGTAACAATGAAGAGGTGGTCTGCGTTATCGCTCATTTCCATGTAGCTTTTATCCAGGTCAAGATCAAGATCTTCGCCGTGGTAGTTAAGCCATGTTTCCTTAAAGGTGAACTCGTTGTAATAATAATCGGTGTTGCGGTTAAAATCCTTCTGCTGAATTTCGGTAATTTCCTTTGATATCATATCAAAGGTCTTTAATATGTTCTTATCCCTAAGTGACCTTAATAAAAGTGTTTTCTGCTGTATAGAATTGCGGTTAAGCTCTTCTACTATAAGGAAATCCTCCAGCAATGCAGTAAAGCTGCTGATAAGAGTCCTTACGTTCTGGTCCTTATCGCCTTCACCATTGAAGATAGCTTTTGCAATTTTATCGTTAGTAATGATGTTGGCATCAAACTCATCGTAGTTGAAATTGATAAGTTCGTACAGCTGGATTATCTTCCTGCGTTTGTTGTGGTATGGAGAGTTGAGGTATTCACCGAATTTCCTGAATTCAGCCGGCGTGATGCCTTTAACCATTTCTGTAAGCTTAGATTCCCGCATAATTATAATATTTTTTTAGTACCCGGTTTTCACAAAAGCCTGTTTTTGTCTTCCGGAAATCCCTGATTATTAAACGAATTGTCCAAAAATTCAGATATTAAACCATTCTAATATTCATATTTACTTTTAACAAATCCACTTATAAATCTTTGCATTTTTGTGTAACGTAAATTATCTTTAAATTGTCCAAAAATATTTAATAATCTAAATAAAAAGATTATGAAAAAGCTCTTGATAACCTCAGTTCTCATTCTCTTTAACTTCACAGTAATTTCACAGGTATTAAATGATGTATGCAGTCCTTCTGCGGCATTGGTTTATGCAGCAGGGTCATCGGGGATAGTGCTTAAGAGCACGAACGCCGGAACGAACTATTCATCAATAGTTACGGGTGCAGATAATTTAAACTCAGTTTATTCCGTTGGCGCAACAGTATGGGCAGCAGGGGATAACGGCAAGCTTAATGTATCTGTAAATTTCGGCAGTACCTGGTCATCACAAACGCTTGCAGGCGGGGTTATGCTGAATTCTGTTTTTTTTATTGATACATTAACCGGATTTATTGCCGGAAATAACGGTACATTGCTTAAAACTGTTAACGGGGGAGTTAACTGGATAAGCTTATCATCAGGAGCAGGCTTTAACATTCTGAAGGTGAAGTTCACCGATGCGAACAATGGCTATTTTACCGGTGAAAGCGATATGCTGTATAAAACTACAAATGGCGGGGTTAACTGGAGCTCTTTACAGGTACCTTCAGGCGGAAATTTAAGATGCTTTGACATAATGGGAGCAGAGCTTATTGCCGGAAGCTATAACGATGTGCTTTACCGTTCAACTAATTCCGGCGTCAACTGGAGCAGCGTAAGATTGAATATTCCTTCACAGCCGGGGATAAATGCAGCGGCAATAATATCAGCACAAAAATATGTTATAGTTCTTGAAAGCGGCTCAATATGGAATACAACTAATGCAGGCGCAACTTTTACAGCAGCGCCAAATGAATTTATGGAACAGCTGAATGCCATTTCAGTTCAGGGGCAGCGCTGTTATGCCGTAAGCAAGAAGCAGTTCACAGTAATAAGGTCACAGAATTACGGCGGAAGCTGGCTGCTGACACCGAATACTTCATACAGTGTATTTTTTGTTAATTTGTTAACTGGAAATTTTGCCAATTATAACAAGATACTGGATTTTAACCACCAGAAGCGCGGT
>JAPUEV010000029.1 GCA_027492415.1 Ignavibacteria bacterium | reverse complement strand
TTGTGAGCACCTTTAAAGATATAAAGAAAAGTTTTTAATCTGTAAAATCAGAATTCAAATTTATAGATCATAAAAAAAGACGGCTCATTGAGCCGTCTTTAAAATTTTGCCAGGTAATAAACCCTATGCTGCCTTTACATCTTTTGTTGGCCAGCTTTCAGGATATAATAAGCATTTAACTTCATGTGTTGACTGGTTAAGCGGTCTCAACAGCGGTCTTACATGCTCACACTCACCCTTAATTATCTTCGGACACCTCGGGTGGAAATAACATCCCGTCGGTACATTTGCAGGTGATGGTACATCACCTGTTAATATTATCCTCTTGCGCTTCTGCTTCGGATCCGGTATCGGCACAGCTGAAAGCAGTGCCTCTGAATACGGATGCCTTACATTAGCATATAATTCCTTACAATCAGAAATTTCAACTATCTGTCCGAGATACATTACTGCAACCCTGTCGCTGATATGCTCTACAACTGAAAGATCATGTGATATAAAAAGGTAGGTCAGGTCCATTTCTTTCTGAAGGTCCTGCAAAAGATTTATGATCTGTGACTGAATTGATACATCAAGCGCGGAAACAGGCTCATCGCAGACTATAAACTTTGGCTCAACTGAAAGAGCGCGGGCGATACCGATTCTCTGTCTCTGTCCCCCTGAAAATTCATGGGGATACCTTCTTGCATGCAGTCTTGAAAGTCCTACTTTTTCAAGCAGGTCAAGCACCATTTTCTCAGCTTTTTCGCCTTCGGCAATCTCGTGGTATTTCAAAATTTCAGTAATCATGCCGCCGACTGTCATTCTTGGGTTAAGCGATGAATACGGGTCCTGGAAAATGATCTGCATATCCTTGCGCAGCTTTTTCAGGTCATTGGCATCCATAGTAGTAACATCCTGCCCGTTAAACTCAACCCTGCCTCCTGTAGGCTCAATAAGCCTTAAGAGTGTTCTGCCGATAGTTGTCTTTCCGCAGCCTGATTCACCAACAAGGCCCAGCGTTTCACCTTTTTTTATGACAAAGGATACATCATCAACAGCCTTAACATACCCGACAGTTTTTGAGATAAGCCCTTTTTTAATAGGGAAATATTTTTTGAGGTTCTCTACTTTCAGCAGAATTTCTGACATATTTTTCCGGTCGCTTAGTTGAAAAATTTAATAATTAATATCAAATATATGTTTAATAGGCAAAAATTTCAATGTTAATATGAAAATAAAATTTAACGGTAAATTAGAGGTTTATAATCGTATATTATCCGCAATTTAAAGCAAAATCAAAACTATTTGATGATCTTAATCGGCAATTTGTAATATCAAAAACCCCCATCTTAACGATCACCAATACTTTAATAATAGAACAATCAATATTAGTCTCAAACATCTATATCCACATCCCCCCTTTAATAAAGGGGGGAGGAAAATTCATCTTTTAAAATAAACCGCAATTATTGTAATTATCATTGTATCCCGTAAATTAAGGTCGGGGGTTTGCTTCATTAAGCTGAATATATTCTGTTTTCAATCTTAAATGACATATATTTTAATTCTCTCGAACTATGCATCATAATTTATTTAAACTTAAACCTTAATTAAAGAAGCTATAAAAAATGACACCAAAGGTGTCACACATTTATAGAAAAGAGTATAGAGTAAAAATCCGACTCCGTAGGAGTCGCACATAAATAATATTAAATTAAATAGAAATTAAACACGATATGGCAAAAATTGCCGCTGTTTCGCTGCGGTATTTCCTTGGACCCAGATCAAGAACCTTAAAACCGTTTGATACTGCAAGCTCAGCTTCACCCGGCGAAAAGCCGCCTTCCGGACCTATAAACAGATCAATTGATGAATATTCGGGCTTAATATCTTTTATGCTAATTCTGCCCAAGATATCTTTTTCATCTGCAATCAGCTTCAGCTCACCTTTTGTATTATTAACAACTTCCGCAAAATTCACAGGCTCAAAAACTTCAGGAAGTACACATCGCTGTGACTGTTTCATAGCTGAAAGAGCAATTGACTGCCAGCGCTCTGTTTTATTTGTAGTACGGTTAACAACATTTTCTGTCACAATAATATGTATCTCACTCACACCAAGCTCAACAGCTTTTTCAATTGAAAATTCCAGCCTGTCCGGATTCTTAACCAGGCTTTGGTCTAAATTTATTTTAACCCGGGGTTCGTTCAGGTTTTGGTCCTTCTCTGTAATGCTGCACTCAATAAGCTGCTTGTTAAGCGATGATATTTTAGTTTTGTAAAGATTTCCGCAGCCATCTGTTACATATATTTCCTCGCCTTGCTGCTTGCGCAATACGCGTGCAAGATGTTTTGCCTCATCATCAACAATTGTGAGTGATGAGGAAGATATATACTGCTTGGGTGTGTAATAGTATTCCATTTGTTTAGAATTTAGCTGATAAGCTGAAGTTAAGCTGTCCCACCGTTGGAGTGCCAAGCCTGAAAACCCAGTCAGCCCGTACAACATACCCAAAAGGAGCGATGAAATTCAGCCCGATTCCCGCGCCGGATAAAAATCTTTTTTTGAAAATACTTTCATCTTTATACCAAACAGTGCCTATATCATAAATAAGCGTAAAGTAAAGCCCGTGCCTTATATCAAGATCTTTAATTATCGGCAGCTCTTTAACTATCATCATATCTTTGCCTCGTACATATCGCGGCTTTAAAATTGGTATCCTTATCTCGTTATAGACTGTGAATACATCCTCGCCTTCAAATGCTTTGCTTTTCCATCCTCGTACGTAATCTTCACTGTACCCAAGGTACTCATGGTTATAAAGCGGTATTTCGCCTCCCATTGCAAGGCTTGTATATAATTTTGAAGCAACTGTAATGTAATAGCTTTTTGTAAATGATACGGGTATGAATGACTGGTTTTCAAATGTGAACCTGCCGAAGTTAATTTCCCTGTCAAGGAAGCCGTACCTGTCATAAGTCAGCCGTGAATACAGGCCTTTTGTCGCGTATTCATAAATATCACGGCTATCCCACGCAATGCCGCCGCCACGAGTAAGGTAACGGTCAACGCCGTCAGTAGAAAGTGTCCTGCCCGGCGCATAGGCGGAAACGCGCAGGTGGTTGAACTTAAAATTTGTGAATACTGAAAAATTCCTGCCGAAATATCTGCCAAGTGTTAGCTCTGCCTTATACTGGAAATTTTCATAGTTGCTGTCATTATATGCAATTGTATTGCTTCCGCTTTGCCTGCCAACCGCTTCAAGGCTCCTGTTCCTTTGACGCTGCCATGCGCCGCCAAGTCCCATGAAAAGATGCAGCTTCTTTCCTATCCACGGCACATAATAACTTGCGCTAACAGAAGGATTATAGAATACACGGAAGCCGACATTCAACCGTTCATTCCTTCCCCGGAAGTTATCCCACCTAAGGTTAAGGCTCAGCCATATTTTTTTCCATTCGCCTTCTTCAATTCCCGCATTAGGCAGGGGAAGAATATACCAGCGTTCTTTTACATCAACGTTAAGAGAAATTTCTTTATCGCTGACCGGAACAGGTATTATATCTACTTTTGTGAACAGCGCAAGGTTGTAGATATTCTGAATGTCCTTAGAGTATTTTGCAAGCGTGAATTTGCTGCCTTTCTTAAGGCTCATCTCACGCAGTATTATATCATCCTTGGTTATCTTATTGCCGGTAATTACAATGCTTGTAACAACAAGGTTCATCGAATCGATCTTAACCGCATTTTCATCAAACTGTTTCTGCAGTGAGTCATTGAGCTCCTGGTTATACGGATCTTTTTCAATCTGTGAAAACAATACGAAAGGGTAAACAAGTATAAATAGTAGTAGATATTTCAAATTGATATTATAAGTTGTATTTTTTCTTCAGCTCAATTGCCTGAGGGAAATTTGGAACTGCCGTTAATGCAAGCGCCAGGTATTTCTTTGCGTCTTCAGTTCTGCCGTTTGAAAGCAGGTAAGATGATGATGCAGTAAGCATCATAGCGTAGCTTCTCATCAGTGTTTCGTAGTAATAATCTTTTGGCGCAACCGGGGTGAAAGCAAAATCATAGATCTTGTAA
>JAPUEV010000028.1 GCA_027492415.1 Ignavibacteria bacterium | reverse complement strand
GAAAATCAAACCGTGGATTCCTGTATTTTTCTCTGCTTCATAATGACGCTGCTTGTAATAAGCAGTAATACACCCCCCAGAAAATTTGATATCACTACAAGGAATAATGCTGTCTGAAGATTTGTTGCATCGGAAACTTTCCCGATAAGCGCTGGAGCAGGTGTCGAGCCTATCAAATGTACTGTGAATAAATAGAACGCGAATGCTGTTGCCTTAAGCGCGCCGGGTACGATATCCTGTATCAAAGCAACCATCGGGCCGTAATAGAAGGTCATTAAATATGTTGCAAGTACAAGTGTAACTAAAAGCAAGATCTCGTTTTGTGTTGTGAGTGTAATATATATCAGCGGTGTTGCTGCTAAAAATGCAAATGCCATTGCAAGCGATCTTGGCTTTTTGTATTTGTTATAAAGCAGGTCAGAAAAATATCCGCCTGAATATATTCCAAGGGGACCGCCGATAACAACAGCAAGCCCTATCGTAATTGATGCCTGGTCAACTGAATAATTATGGAACCGGATAAAGAACTGTGTCATCCAGCTTATTATTGCCGAAGATGTGAATGTTAGCATGATACCCGAAATAAGTGTCATAACATAAGCCGGGGTCTTAAAGAGCTGCAGTATATTGGTTTTATTGACAGCCTCTGTGTTCTGGATTGAATGCTTTGTCTCCTTTATCCTCAATGCAGCAATCGCAAGAATTATGCCCGGTATCGCTACAATAAAGAAACAAGCGCGCCATCCTAAATGTGAGCCTATAACGCCTGCAAGTATCATTCCAAGCGTTCCGCCTAAGAACATACCCAGGTGAAAAATTGAGCTTGCCCTTGCGCGCTTTTCAATTGGATAGTTATCCGATATAAGTGATGTTGCCGCCGGTGCATATGATGCTTCGCCGATTCCAACCGCTGCCCGTGTTATAAGCAGCTGCGTAAAATTCTGTACAATACCGGTAATGAAAGTAGCAACAGACCATATAGCAACACCCATTGCTATAATATTCTTCCTTACCCATTTATCAGCCAGTATGCCAAGCGGCACAGAAAACGATGCGTGGATTATCATGAACACTGTGCCAATAAGTCCCAGCTCGAAATCACTTAAGCCAAAATCCGCTTTCAGGAAACTGAATAAAGGGAATACGACCTGCCTGTCAAAATAATTGATGAATTCAATTAAAGTGAGTACAAGAAGTATCTTCGAGGGAGACTCGATCTTTTTCAAACTAATGCTGCCTGCTTACCTTGTTAAAATACGTTATTAACTGTTGTTAACAGAATTCCCGCTTTCGCGGGAATCCGGGTGAACCAATAAATCTGTTTTCCTGCTGAACTCTGTTATCTCAGAGCAAATGCAGGGGAATGTTTGAAAATTTATTAATGGGAATACTGCTTTAACAGCTCAACAAATAACCTTACACCGTAGCCTGTTGCGCCAGGTGTATGGTAATCTTCGGTTGATTCCCCAAGACCCATTGCAACACTTGCAATATCAAGATGTGCCCATGGATATTTATCCTGTACAAATTTCTTTAAGAATATTCCGCCCATTATTGTGCCTGCCTGCCTTGCGGGACCCGCATTTTTAATATCAGCAATATCGCTCTTCATCAGCTTATCATATTCATCATATAACGGAAGCTCCCAAACTCTTTCAAAAGTTTTTTCGCCTGCTGCAAAGATCTTTTTCTTCAGGTCAGCATCATTGCCCATAAGACCGGCAAGTAAATGACCAAAGCATATTATAGCAGCGCCTGTTAATGTACAAACATCAATTACCGCGCGGGGTTTATAGTTTGCAGCGTAATCAAGTGCATCGGCAAGTATCAGCCTGCCTTCAGCGTCTGTGTTATCTATTTCTATGGTTGTGCCTGAATAGCTTTTTATAACATCACCCGGCTTGTATGCGTTTGCATCGGGCATATTTTCAACTGAAGGAATTAAACCTATCAGGTTCATTTTATATTTAAGCCTTGCAACAGCTTCAAAGGCGCCAACAACTGCAGCCGCGCCGCCCATATCCATTTTCATTGCATCCATACCTGCTGCGGGCTTTATCGAAATTCCGCCTGAATCAAATGTAACGCCTTTGCCTACAAGTACAACCGGCTTATCTGACTTATTCGCGCCGAAGTACTGCAGTATCATGAACCTTGGCGGGTTAACACTGCCTTTGCCTACGTTAAGAACTCCGCCCATATTAAGCTGAGCTATTTTCTTTTCATCAAATACTGTTACCTGGTAGCCTGCTTTTATTGATGATTTCTTAACATATTCTGCAAATTTATCAGGAGTTAAGAAGTTCGAAGGCTCGTTCTCAAGCTCCCTTGCTACTATTGCAGCATCGCAGATAACTTTTGCGTCTTTTAGCGCGTCGCCTGCTTCGCGGGTATACTTGGGTGAATCTGTAAAGAATATTACTTCGTTGAAAGGAACAAAATCGTTCTTTGCATGATATTTTTTGGGTGAGTACTGTGTTAAAAATACACCTTCGCAAATTGCCTGCATTATATCATAATGAGATGCGTTCGTTACGCTCTTTATATATGCAAGATCAGGTACTTCGAAAGCTACTGATGTAAGCTTCATAGCGTTCAGCTTTTTAGCCGCAGCCGCGTATGATTTGCGGAGTGATTCAAGAGTTACTTTTTTGCTGTCACCAAGGCCAATAACAAATAAGCGTTTGCTCCTGTTATCGGGTCCAAGGTATGAAAGGATAGTAGAATTTGCTTTGCCTTTAAAATCATTCGTCTCAATTAACGTATCAAGAATACCTTTGAACAGTGTGTTGAGCCACTGCATCTTCTGTACAGACTGGTCTTCAAAGGTTACCGATGAAACTACATCGGCTTTTATATCCTTGATCTTCTTTACCTCATATTTAATTTTCATTTATATCTCCGCGTAAAATATTTTTTATTTTAATTTTTATTGATTTAGAATTATTTAATTTCTTATACTTTTATTGTAATTTGGTTTAAACTCAGAGCCCTTTGATTTCACATTTCATGTTTCACATCTCACGCAAGATATTTTTCTGCTTTCGCTGTTACATCTTCGGTCAGTTTAAATATCTCTGCTCCTTCAACAAAGGCGCCTGATGCGTTCATGTGTCCGCCGCCACCGAATTCCTTTGCAAGCTCATTGGCTTTAATATCGCCTTTTGAGCGGAAGCTTAGCTTAACGCCGCGCTTTGTTTCTGTTACCACTATTCCCATTATCACTGTCTCAAGGCTCATCAAATGAGAGCTGAAACCTTCTATTGCGTATTCATCAGTATTTGTTTCTTCAAAATCTTTCTGTAATACGTATGAATATGCCAGCTTGCCTTCGTACATCAGTGTTATCCGGTTCAAAAAGCGTCCCAGCAAATGCATCTTGCCTATGGTAGCTTTATTATAGACCTCGGAATAAATATCATATGGAACAAGTCCGTATGTAAGCAGCTCAGCAATTATCTTATGCGTCTCCTCATCTGTTCTGTTGTACTTAAAAGAGCCCGTATCTGTCATAATTGCAGTATAAAGCGCTGCTGCAATATCCTTGGTTATAATATTGCCCCCGGTATAATCCCCGGCGGATTCTATATCTTTAAAGAACCTGAATAATATCTCACCCGTAGCAGGGGAGTCAGTATCCATTATATATTCATCAAATTCATCCGGGTTAAATCCAAGATGATGATCTATCAGTATTTTTTTTGCTTTACTCGCTTTAATGTAAGGTGCAAGTGTTCTTACCCGCAGGTATTCGTTTGTATCAAGAATAAATATCACATCAGCGTTACTTATCGCATCTGCATGCTTACTTTCATCGAACTGCTCAATAACTCTATCCTTATCAAGGAATGTATAGTTATCAGGGGTAGGGGAATAGTTCAAAACCCTGGCGTTTTTACCAAGTGACTTTAAATACAAATAAAGAGCAATTTCGCTGCCAATTGAATCCCCGTCGGGGTTAACGTGGCTGGTTAATATAAACTCTTGATTATTATTAATTAAACTAACAATATCCCTATTCATCATGTCAAAAAAGTAATATAATTAAAAAATAAGGATTTAGCAATGATTTTTTGGATTTAGG